>JALVWV010000226.1 GCA_027023145.1 Campylobacteraceae bacterium
ATTCCTAATTCCTCACTCCTAATTCCTAACTCCCGACCAATTTCTCAAAATCCTCAATCCCAAACAGCATCAACCCCTCCCCGGCCATCCCAGAGAGCTCTTTGGAAAAGCCCTTCCGGGAAAAAAGAGCATAGGTGTCGACCCGGATGCCAGTCTGCATCGCTTTGTCCTGGAGTTTGGTGAGTTCGCCCTTGGTGACGGCGCGACTGGTGTATTTGCATTCACCGAGGATCACCCGGCCGCTTTGGGTGACAAGGAGCAGGTCGTATTCGCTGCGGCGATCCCACCAGCTGCCGCCGGAGAGGATCGCATCCTCCGGAGCAAGGGAGTGTACCAGCAGCGCTTCGGAGAGGTGCTCGAAGATCAGCGAGAGTGCCCGATCACGATGGTGGCGATAATTCTCCCAAAAACGTCGGTGCTCCCCCCGCTCCAAATCCCGGGCATACGGAGCGACGAAGCCAAACCAGAAACGGTGAAACGGCCGGACAAAGCGGGCTTTGGACTGGATGCGGTATCCGCGCAGCTCTTTGGGGAGGGGGTGATTTTTGTGTCGGCGGCGGACGGGAGGTTCGCGGGAAGCTTCGATCCGCAGAATCCCAAGCGATTCGAGCTCATGCAGGAGGCTTCCGCCGACGGTTTCACTCAGGTCGGCACGGCGGAAGATATTGAGGAGTTTTCCGTCGCCGCGTGCGACGGCAATCAGCAGTTTGCGATACGGATCATCCATCAAATACGAGGGTTCGATCCACGTCAGTGCTTTGTTGAAATTGGTAAGGATTTGCGCCTCGATATTGGCCTCAAGTCCTCCGAAGGGGTCGAGCACCACCTGATCCTCCATCCCGCCGAAAAAAGCGAAATACTCGATCAGTGAATCGATCTCGAGAAACGGAAATTTTTTCGCAAAAGCACGCAATGCTGTTTTGATTTTCAACTCCTCAAATGAAAATACTTAGAGGTATCGCCCAAAATTGGTATGCATCAACCCTGTAGGGCAGTATCTTGTCTCCGCTGTAGAAGAGGATGCCTTTAAAGCTTTTAGCGTTCATCGTCTTTGCCAGTGCTGCCAAACCTTTAAAATGTTCCTTTTTTAGATTGGTGCCTGACTTTACCTCTATAGCGACGACATCGCCCGAGTGAGATTCTAAGACGAAATCAACCTCTCTTTTTTGCTGGTCTCTGTAATGGTACACGTTCACACTCTCCCTAGAGTATGATGCGTGTTTGATAAGTTCGCTGTAAACAAATGTCTCCATCAAGTTTCCCAGATACGCATTTTTGCCGAGCATGAGAGACTCGACACTCGCATCCAGTAAATAACTCGCCAGTCCTGAGTCTATAAAATGTACTTTTGGGCTTTTGACTACCCTTTTGAGTCTGTTGTTTGCGTAAGCTGGGATCAGTTTGATGATATACAGAGCTTCCAGAAGCTTGATGTATTTTTTGACGGTTTTGTCTGCCAGACCTATGGCGTTTGCGATATGTATATAGTTGACGAGTGAAGCGGTTTGTGAAGCCAATACTTTCAGTAAGATATCCAAATGCATGACTTTATCCAGATCAACATTGTCGATCGTAGCGATATCACGTGTAATTCTTGACGTGATATAAAACGCATACCATGCATGTTTTGCTTTTTCGGGAAGTTCATATACTTCAGGGTAGCCCCCGTTGACTACGGCGCGAACCAAATCCTCTTTTGTCAGGGTTTCATCGATCTCAATCGTGTTGAAATCCTGACTGAACACTGTATCGATGATATTGATATCTTTGTTGTTTATCTCTGCATAAGAGAGTGGATATAGATTAAAGCTTGCCATTCTTCCGGCCAAGGACTCTTTTATTTTCGAATTTTTGAACAGATCGGAAGAGCCGGTCAGCAAAAACATGCCTTTTCTATTTTTCTCATCCACAGCTATTTTAATGGCCGGTATTATTTCGGGTACCATTTGCACCTCATCGATAGCAGTATTGTCCTTTGAGATGTATTCTATAAATCCCT
>JALVWV010000227.1 GCA_027023145.1 Campylobacteraceae bacterium
TAGCGAATCTTTTTAGCCAGCAACGCCTCACGCCACCCATGGCGTCCGGGTACATACTCTGTATACTCCGTCCCATCCCGATGCATGTCGAAGAGATTCTCGACGTTCCAAGAGGCGATCGTGAGGGTCTGCGCCAACATAACAACAGGAAGGAAAAAAATGAAAATACGAAACATGAAAAAGATTGTACCCTAAGATTGAGCAAGAGAAGAAAAATGTGTCAAATTGTCATAAAACATCACATGGTGCCGCATGGCACCACACAAAACGTAACACTTAGCACTTAAAGCTTAACACGCAAACGGAGCCAAAGCTCCGTTTACCCAAACATCTTCCCGATCATCCCCATGGCTCCTTCGGCACCACCGACCCCGGAGAGAAGGTTGCCAAACAGACCTTCATCCCCATCTGGTGTCGCTTGATTGACCACTTCGGGCAGGGCATCGGCCAGTGCTTGCTTGGCGCTGTCAAAATCGATCCCGAGTTTGTCAGCAAATTCACTGATCTTGTCTCCACCGATCAGATCCTCGACCTGACTCGGATCAATCGCCGCATTTTCGCCACTGCCGATCCACGAGGAGACTGTTTCCATCAAGCCGCCATCTTCACCACCAGTAAGATTCCCTATGATTGAGCTTAGATCCAATCCGCCCTCAGAATCACCACCAAACAAACCACCCAGTGCATCGGTGATCGCCGATGCATCCAATCCGCTGGTCGCCTCATCACTGTTGCCCTGAATCAAACTCGCACCCATCTGCAAAAGATTTCCAAAATCCATAGTTGTCTCCTTGGTTTTATGTAAATATATGGAGCCATTATATCACATTTAGCTCATATTTCTACCAAAGTTGCTCTCCCCAGTGAAGTTTGTCGCGCAAGATTGAGAAATAATCCCGCTCAACACGGTGGATCAAACGTGCCCCCACGCGTGCACCCATGATGTACACATGCTCCCCTTCTTCGAGCAGATACTCATCCTGTCCATCGATGACAGCCATTGCTTCATAATGCTCCGTATCGAGTCCGATACTAAAATCAGCCGGGACGACAAGGGGGCGTTGGTTGGTCAGAGAATGTGCCGAGACCGGGGTGAGGATAAACGCTTTGGTCAGCGGATAGATAATGGGGCCTCCAGCAGCAAGGTTGTACGCCGTCGATCCAGTCGGAGTGGAGATGATAAGCCCATCCCCTCGGTAGCTGTTGAATCGCACCGAGTCGATGCTAGCATTAACCTGCACCATTTTGGAGGGTTTAGGGCTGGTGATCACCACGTCATTGAGGGCAAAAAACGACTCTTTACTCCCATCAGCACGCTGCACATACCCCTCGATCATCATCCGATCGTCGATACGATAATCCCCCTCCAGCATCCGCGTCAAAAACGTTTCGGCTTCCTCGAGACGAATGTCGGCAAGAAAACCAAGGTTGCCTGCGTTGATCCCCAGCACCGGCTTATCCGTCCCGTAACTGCGGCGCACCAGTGAGAGTAGCGTCCCATCCCCACCGAGAGAGATTAGAAAATCTGCCTCCTCGCACATCCGGTCAAAATCGATCCCCTGCATCCCAATCATTTCCGCCGAACGCTCAGCCAATAATACCTCAATCCCCCGCTCCGATACAAACCGGGCGATCCGTTCAAAGTCCTCACGGATTTCTGGGGCATCGGGCTTGAGGATCATCCCGACGGTTTCGATACGGGCAAGCTTTTCACCGGGCATAGGCACTCCTTGGAATAAACAATATAGGGTAGCATAGTTTGCCTTGCGGATGAGAAACCTTTTCGTTTTTCATCAAAAAACCATCATCCGTACGTGTAAACCTCGGACAGACACATGGGTCTGCCCCTACAGGGGAAATTCACCTCTCACTTCCTACTTATTACTTCCTACTTCCTACTTTTTTTCTGCTATAATCCGATAAAAATTTGACCGACAAAGGCAAACACCATGCGCGTACTCAACGGCCTCCAATCCTCCGGTACCCTCCACATCG
>JALVWV010000228.1:0-1224 GCA_027023145.1 Campylobacteraceae bacterium
TCTTCTGTTTGTATCTCTATCTCTTCGAATGCACGCAGGTGTTCTTTGAGAAGGTTGAATTGTTTTGTTGATTTGATGCCGCTTAATAATTCCTGACGAACCGAGCCGATGAGCTGGACGCGTGCTTCCTTTATCAATTCCTGCAATTCAAGAACATATGCATTTTTTTGAGGCTCATTTCTTCTCAGAGCCAACGACCACACGCTTGTGTCGACTATAACGTTCATGTAACGGCTCTCTGTTTTTTGTAATCATAATCTTTGTCATAATCTATTGTGTTAAAAATTTTCAATATTTCCGACTGTTTTCTTCTTTGGATGTATTCTTGTAATGCTTCTGTGACTGCTCCTTTTTTTGTGCGATGCTTGCCGATATCTTTCGCTTCTTCTATCAGCCAGTCATCGATAGCGAGATTGGTAGCCATGTGTAAACCTCCTTTTAGTATTTACACAATTATAACGTAATATATGTGTAAAGTAAATAATATTCAATATTTTCTCACACCATACCCCGCCACCTCCAAAGCTCGGACAGCCTCATCCAGAGAGTTCTCACGAACAAGAAGGTAGTCGGTGTCGTAAGTGGAGAGGGCGAAGAGGCTGATGTCGGCATCGGCGAGGGTGGTGGCGAGTCGGGCGAGGATGCCGGTCAGGGCGAAATCGAGGGGACCAAGTACTCGGAGTGCACGCCAGCCGGGCTCCTGCGTGGAGGAGGGGATGGTGAGGGTGCTCTCACAGACGAGGGAGAGCTCTTCGTCGCTGCGGGTGATGCTAAAGAAACGGCTGCGATAGAGGACATCGGGGATCGTGCTTTCCGGTGGGAGGCGGTGGATCGTGAAGGGTTCGTGCAGGATCGTCAGGGTGAGGGGTGGCATGATATTCCTTGTTTTGGTGGGTAATTATAGCATTATCAGCAGGGGTTGGAAGTTTGGATTCTCGGCGCGAGGGAGTAAATGAAAAAGTATGACAATCTGACATATTTTTGAGTATGCGCAGAGAAAACAGCTAAACTATCCCGTGCCCTTTTTGGAAAGGGGTGTGTTTTTACTTTCGGTTGAGTGGGCGGGCTTGCATGAGCGATGCCTTCCGGCATAGGCAGGGTATCTCGACCAAAAGGGTACACTATGGAAACTTGGTTTTCTGTACTTGCTTTGGTTCTCGGAGTGGTGAAAGTTACGATTATGTGGCTGAGCTATAAAGAGAGCAAAAGGCAAAAGAACACAGA
>JALVWV010000228.1:1234-1988 GCA_027023145.1 Campylobacteraceae bacterium
GAGAGGCACCTCCTGTTACTTCTGTGTACCCTTTCCGCTATTTTACTCAAATAAGTTTAACTCCATATAAAACTACTCGAATAATCCCCGATCCTTTACCTGCGCATATCCCATTTTTTTGTAGCCACTCATCCGCTTGATGAACGTACTTTTGAGCATGGGGACGTGACGGTCGATCAAGTCGATGGCAAGGCAGGTTTGTCCCTGTCGTCCGATGCGGCCGAGGTATTGGATAATGCGTTCCGGGTATGAAATGGGCATGGTGAAGACGATCGTATCGAGGTGCCCGATATCGATCCCTTCTCCGATATAACTGCTGGTTGAGAGGAGGATGGAGGCTTGTTGTGCCGCTTGTAGTTGCGTACGTTTTTCCCGGGTTGAGAGGCTGCCGTGCAGTATAATCGCTTCGTGCCCACCTTCATCCAGCAGATGCCAGAGGATATTGAGATGTTCGATCCGCTCGCTCAGGATCAGGATCTTGCGTGAAGGATGCCGTGCAACCTCATCGATGATCAGCCGGTTACGCTCCTGATCCTCCGCAATCTCACCCAGCATGGTCGCAAAATGATCACTGAACGTTTCAAACTCTGTCGGAAGTGTTTTGAGAAGATGACGCACTGAACTGTCGCGGCGTGATGTATAGGCGACCTCTCCACATTGGAGGTACATGATCGCTTCCATCCCATCTTTGCGGTTGGGGGTGGCGCTCAGACCTATGACATACCGACCTCGAAAACGTTTGAGGGGTATTTCA
>JALVWV010000229.1 GCA_027023145.1 Campylobacteraceae bacterium
TTTTAAAAACAATTCAAATAAAAACATAGAAACAATAAAAATTATCGATGAAGAAAATGGCATTCAGCTTATTGAAAATTTGCCTGCAGGAAAGTACAAAAAAACGAAATTTTATGCAGGCGGAGACGCCGCCTACAAGCTTGAAGTAATTTTT
Source organism: Campylobacteraceae bacterium (assembly GCA_027023145.1). Taxonomy (GTDB): domain Bacteria; phylum Campylobacterota; class Campylobacteria; order Campylobacterales; family Sulfurovaceae; genus S017-3. The sequence continues at coordinate 155 of JALVWV010000229.1, forward strand.
GAAGACAATTCTACTCTTTCTCATGGCGCCGATTATGTAGAATCAGGGTATAGAGTTACAGAGTCAATAACAGATGATAAAATAGAAACAGATGTTGATATGTTTTATTGATTTTCCCTCGTCGTCCTCGATGAGAACGCATACGCGACTATGTCAGAATTATGGCGCATCACTCTCCAAGTAATTCTCTCGTATATATTCCAAATGAGGACGTTTGGAACGAGGAAAATTTAACCACAAAGCTTGACAAAATCCCAAAAAGAGATTAAAATACATTGTATATATAAAAATAGGATATACTGTGTTCAAAAGCAAAACAATAAGATACAGCCTTGAAAAAAATGAGATACTGAAAAGTAGTCGAAATATCTCATTTGAAGATATAATTTTGGCACTTGAAGACGGCTGTTTGATCGATGACATCGAACACCCAAACCAAGATAAATATCCCAATCAAAATATCATCATTATCCTGGTACGTGTCAAAGACTATGTTTACCTTGTCCCCTATGTCGAAGATGAAACATTCATTTTTCTAAAAACAATCATACCATCAAGAAAAATGAATAAAAAATACAACAAAAAGGAGTCCAAATGATCGACTTAGATGCATACGAAACTGACATACTTCAGAGTGTAGAAAATGGCGAATGGAAAAGTCGAGGCAACATCGACAGCCGAATAAAAGAGCTGCAATCCTATATAAAAAATCAAAAGAAAAAAGCGATATCTATCAGAGTAGGAGAAAATGATATTTACGAGCTCAAGAAAAAAGCGTTGGAGAGTGGTGTCCCTTATCAAAACATCATTCAGATGCTTATCCATCAATTTGCATCCAATAAAATACAGCTAAGTGTATAGAAAAATAACCGATAAATTATTACCCCGTGAAAATTTATCGGCTATCATTGTGACTGCTCCTTCAAAATATCACACCACAACATGCCCCACAAACTTGGCAAAATCATCCAAAATCTTCCCCCCACGGCGGAAACCAACTGCACACGCTTCATACGCATAAAAAACCCCCGCTTGGTAGCTGCGCCCCTCTGAATCGACCGGGAGTTGGACGTACTCCTGGTAGATCGGTTTGTGCCCTTCGTAGGCTCCGTCTGTCTCTTCGATCATCTCGCCTGAGGCATCCATGATCCGAATATTTGCCCCTTCACGCCCAAAGGCTCGCTTCTCGACCTGTACCTTGCCACTTAACGGCTCGAACGAAGTTTCGAGCAACAACGGATGATTGGGAAACAGATCCCAGAGGATCTTCATAAATGCTTTGGACTGGAACATCACCGTATAGGCGGGGTTGAGGATGATTGCTTTGTGGTTGTGCATGATTTTGGTCAGGATCATCGCCAGATCCCCCTCCTCGATGGCGATGTCTTCCCACGGGATGAGCTTGAACCACAGTTCGTAATTCTCCTCCCCGACAAAGATCCCCTCCTCTTCGTCAAACTCCACCGCATCGACAAAGGCAAACTCCGTATGAAAGCCCGCTTCATTGGCGATGTGCTGGAGCAGTCGCGTGGTGTTTTCATCTTCACTGCTTCCGGCGATGGAGGAGAAGAGGATTTTCCACCCCTCATAGCGTTCTGCAAACCCATCGACACTCTCTTCGAGCGTCACAAGGCGTTTGAAGTTGTCCACTAATGCTTCGTAGAGGCCGTTGAATTGGGCGGTGTCATCCAAGCCGTTATATTTGAGAAGTGCCCACTGGATGATCGCCGTCTCGAAGAGGGAGGTGGGTGTATCAGCATTGAACTCCAAAAGTTTGATCGGTGCCCCGTCGATCCCACCGGCCAGATCAAACCGCCCGTAGAGGTGCCAG
>JALVWV010000230.1 GCA_027023145.1 Campylobacteraceae bacterium
AAATCGCGCTGCGATTTTGGTGTGCTGTTGCACACTACGCAATACATCGCAAGCGATGTTTATGGGACTGAAGTCCCAGCCCCTTAATACGTAACACTTCCCACTTAACACATAGCACACAACACGCCCCTTTCAGCCCATTTCCGCTACACTTCTAAACCAATCGGTCTAATTCATTTCTATCCAAGGAGTCCACCATGTTCATGGTCACCCCCAACACCACTCAGGCTGGCCGCCTGAAAAAAATCTTCCGCCGCGTCAAAGCGATCTACGGCACGATCCCTGCCCAGATGGAATTTCTCGGCAACATCGATGCCCAATACCTTGAAGCGTTCATCGCTAACGTTGTGCGGATCGCCCGCCACCCCAACATCGAGCCCGATCTTTTTGGTTTTCTGCGGCTCCATACTGCCTGGCGGGAGGATTATGCTTTTTGTAAACGGTTCAACTCCGATCTGCTTCTGACTCGTGGCTACACCCAGGAGCAACTCGACGCAGCCATCGCCGATATTGCCACCGTCCCTTTCGATAGCCGCCATCAAGCCCTCGCTGTCCATGCCATCCGCAGTATTTTCGAACCCCAGACCATTACACAGGAATCCCTCGATACCCTCATGGCAATGGGATGGACACAAAAAGACATTTTTGATGCCGTCAGCCACACAGGAGACTTGCTCAAAAACGGACGGATTCTCACTGCGTACACAAGCAAGGAGGCTCAATGACCCTCGCTGACATCCCGTATGCTCATCACACCAGAATAACAGAGGAAAAGGGTCATTTGTCGCTCCACTTCCATCCTGATTTGCTCAATCATATCGGCACGCTTCATGCTGGCGCTCTGTTTACGCTGGCAGAGACCGCCAGCGGATTTTATCTTGCGTCTCTTTTTCCCGATGAGGATACCACCAACCTAATGCCTCTATTGCGAAGCTCAGAAGTCAAATACAAACATCCCACGACAGGTACCGTTCATGCCACAGCTTTCATCGACGAAGAGAAACTGGCGCACTTCACATCACAGATCGAGCGCCGTGGACGTGCCGCGATCACCGTATCGATAACACTCCTCGATGAAAATGAAGTGTCATGTATGATCGGAGAGTTCGGGTGGTATGTGCAGAAAAAAAATCTGATATAATACCTCATGCAATTTGACCACCACCTCCAGAGCCCCTATGCCAACCTCTTCCTCAGACTCCGGGATCTTTTCCTCAGTTTCGACGAAATCCACGAAGTTAAAAATGCCAATCAAACTTCCTACAAAGACACCAACGGATACGCCATCGTCCTTATGCGTGTCCGCGAGGAAGGTCTGCGGCTGACTTTTGCTCAGGGCGCTAAACTTCAGTCACAATACCCTTTTTTACGTGGAGAGGGGAAGGTTGTACGCTATCTACTTTTGCAAAATGAAGAGGAAATGGATGAAAAGCTGCTAAAAGAGATGATTGGAGAGAGCCTTGTGCTCACACTCGAGCACGAGGCGATGCGCATATTGCGTACGCAGTTGAGGCATTAGCCAGCAGGAACGGTCTCGACCGGGGTGATTTTCTCAACGGGTGCCTCGGGAGCCGGTTTGACCGCCTTTTGGACAGCGTCTTTGGCTTTTTCGGTGGCTTCGGTCGCTTTCTCCTTGACGGTTTTGGCAGCATCATGGATGCTCTCTTTAGCTTTCTCAGTCGTTTCTTTGGTTTTTTCTACCACTTCTTCCGTAACTTTTTGAGCATCAGCAGTCGCCTTTTCCGCTTCATGCTTCACCTCTTCGGTCGCTTTTGAGGGGGCAGGCGTTTCACTTTGAGTCTTGGACTCTTGTGTTTGCGGGGTTGCCGGTACCGCCGTGCGCGTTACCGCCTGGACATTGGCGCCATACTTATAGACCAATTCCCCCCCTTTCTTCCCTTCATTAAACGCCATCAAAATAAAGACAATCAAGATCAACAAAAAAACCAATCGCGCAGCTATCTTCTTGACCG
>JALVWV010000231.1 GCA_027023145.1 Campylobacteraceae bacterium
GCTCTAAATTGAGTGCAACAGCATAACAAATTGTTATATTAAAGCTCTCCGGAGATCTGTCATCCTGGCTTCATGCTTGGATGGGGAATTTTTCGGAGGGTTCAATTAGGAATTGTGGTATGCGTTGCTTTGCAACGCTTTTAGTTATGGAGTAGGGACTTTAGTCCCGTTAAAATGGTTATCAGGGGCTTGGACTTCAGTCCAACAAACGCGCCAGCATATCACTTTTGGATGGATAACGTTTCGGTTATTCTGTGGGACTGAAGTCCCAGCCCCTTTGGTCGTGTAGGGTGTGCAATAGCACACCAAAATAGCACTACGATTGATTTAAGAAAAGGAACAATATATGAACAACTTCACCCCCGAACCCACCATCCTGCGTCAGGAGGGTTACACCTACGGCTTTGACCCCTCAGCATGTGCGACGTGCGGCGGGGCGTGTTGTACCGGAGAGAGCGGGTATATCTGGGCGAAATATGAAGAAATCGAAAAAATGGCGGCGTTTTTAGAATTAAGCATCGAAGATTTTGGTAAAATGTATCTCCGAAAAGTGAAGCACCGCTATTCCCTGACCGAGAAGCAGATCGGGGAGGAGGATTATGCGTGCGTGTTTTTCGATACGACGCAGCAGCGGTGTACGATCTATCCAGTGCGGCCGCGACAATGCCGCACGTTTCCCTTTTGGGAATCGTATAAACAGAACGAAAATGAGGTGAGAGACGAATGTCCGGGAATTATTTGAAATTTTTTGCCTTCTGGGTATTGACAGTCGGGGGAATTTCGGCTGCTGCAGGGTCGAACGCAGGCTCGACACCGCTGACGCCATCGGCTCCGAGCGAGGATGGGCTGATCATGCGAGCGATTCTCGATGAGGATGCGGGGGATTTCGCTGCCAGCCGTGATGTGTATGAGAAACTTTTTACTCTGACGGGCAACAAGGAGTACCTCCTCCGTGAAGCGCAGGATGCCCTCTCGGAGAAAAAAGACCAGGCACGCTCCATCGCCAATCTGACCCACTGGGTGACCCGCCACCCCACCGATCACGACAAGAAACTCTACCTTATCCTTGCCGCTCTCTACATCCAGACCAACGCGCTCTCGGAAGCCGATGAGATCGTCGATGCCTATTTGACGCAGGGGGAGGTGGATGCGGAGGATCTCGAAGAGTTTGGAGCGCTCAAGATCCAGCTCGGGGAGTATGCCCAAGCGCTGAAACTTCTCCAACAAGCCTACGCCAAATCTCCGGATGAACAGACGGCACTTCAGATCGCCGCACTCTACCTGCTCAAACTTCAGCAGCCTGAAAAAGCGACGGAGATCCTTGAAAAACACATTGCCAACGATCCGGAGACGTCAGTGGGGACGTATTTTAAACTCATTGAGATGTATGCCAAAAGTTCTCGGATCGACAAGGTGCTCGATCTTTATAAAAAACTCTACCACAAAGACCCGCAGAAATACTTCCTTCAGAAGATCATCGAAATTTCGCTCTACCGGAAAGATACCCGAGGGTTGATCGATTTTCTCGAGAGCACAAAAGGGAACGAAGATCTCCTTTACGGTGTCTACAAAGATAACGGTCTCTATGCCAAGGCTCTGACCCTGGCGAAGAAACTCTACACAACCACCCACAAGGCACGCTGGCTGGCGGAAGAGGCGATCCTCACCTACGAACAGGCACGCAAGGATCACCGCCTCACCCCGGAGGTGCTGGCTGAGATGAGCCGGCTGTTTGAGCAGGCGATTTCCGAGGGCAATGACGAGGGTATCTACCTCAACTATTACGGCTATACCTTGATCGAACACGACATGGATATCGAAAAAGGGATCGATCTGGTGCGTCGGGCTCTCGGGAAAGATCCGAAGAATATCTTTTACCTCGATTCCCTCGCCTGGGGACTTTACAAGCAAGGAAAATGCCGCAAAGCCGCCACCCTCATTCGCCGAGTTGTCCGGAGAGAGGGGCTCTCGGAGCCGGAGATCAAAGATCACTACAAGGCGATCAACGCCTGCCTGAAACACAAAAAGAAATAGGAGAAACCTTTTGGCCGATATACTCGACGAAATCATCAAAAAAACCAGAGCCGACCTCGAAAAACGGAAGGTCGATTATCCGATGGAGTGGCTGGGACGCTCGCTCTCTTTCAACCCCTTCGTCCCCAAAGACATCTACGGTGCCCTCAAGGCAACTGAGGAGAATCCTTACCGTATCATCGCTGAGGTGAAAAAAGCAAGCCCCTCCAAAGGGATCATCCGGGAGGATTTTGATCCGATCGAGATCGCATCGGCATACGAGGAGGGGGGTGCCAGCGCCCTCTCGATCCTCACCGAGCCCCACTGGTTCAAGGGGGACAAGGAGTACCTCGGGATGGTGCGCCGGTACGTCAGCCTCCCGCTGCTGCGCAAGGACTTCATCGTCGATAAGTACCAGATCCTCGAAGCGCTGGCTTTTGGAGCTGATTTTGTCCTCCTGATTGCCAAGGCACTTGGACGCAAGGAGCTTAAAGAGCTGGTCGACTACGCCCTGCATCTGGGGTTGGAAGTGCTCGTTGAAGTGCACGACAAAATGGATCTGACCAAAGCGATTTTCGCCGGTGCCAACATCATCGGCATCAATCATCGCAATCTCGAAACGTTTGAAATGGACATGGAGCTCAGCCGTAAACTTATCCCGCTAATCCCCAACTCCAAAATCATCGTCGCCGAGAGCGGCATCAACGACCACGAGACGGTGGTGGAGTTGAGCAAAGTGGGCGCCGATGCGTTCCTCGTCGGAGAGCATTTCATGCGACAGGAGGATATCGCCGAGGCGATGCGGGAGTTGAAGGGAATTAGGAATTAGGAGTGAGGAGTTAGGAATTCTTTAGTATAAGCTTATGTTGAAGGTGCTATATGCAAATTTTAGTTTACGTCTTACTAATCTTGGGTGCCCCGCTATATATTGCATTTGCCCTGATATTTCCTGAGAAGCATTATGCTTTTTTGGCGATGTTGTATGATCCTCATACAAGAGTTGTCGGTATATTGATGATTGTGCTTGGGTATGTTTGGTACCTGATGAGAAAAAAAAGCACTAAGCACAATTATAGCTACTTCAATGATCTTGAAATGATGGAGGCACGCACACAAAATATCAACTACCATTATAAAATCAAACATCGTGGAGAGGAAGACAAGCAAGAGTTTCTTGAATATATTATTCTTTATATTGACGGCTATCACGGTTATGATTTTTCTTTAAAATTTGAAACAGAGTTTGAAAAGTTTCTCAAGTCATGGCGATTAATTCATGAGTGTCAAAGCGGTGATGTCAAGTTTGACGAAATGATCTATATTGTTTCAGACGATCAGGATGTATGTAATTATCTAACACAAAATCAAGAACTGAGAGATAAATTATTTGAACTGTTTTGGGAGCATAAACAAAACGGGTATGTCATTCAATCATTACAATACTTTGACGGAAGAATGGTGCTGACATGTAAAGTGGAGATAGAAACAAAGAGTGCAAAAGCGTTTTTAGACAAAAGTGCGGTACAACTTACACACCTCATCCCCTATCTTCCACCAAAAGAGGAGGAGTCGCAGCGATTATACCGAGAGAAAACCGCTTTTTATTTGCGGGTGATTCATATTATTTTAGGTGCTTTTCTTATCAATGGTGTGCTTAAATTTTTTCTTGATACAATCTCTACATTTACCCTGCCTCGGCTTGTCAATCGTTATGAGCTTTTGATACCGGCTATTGAATTAACTGTGGTTTTGTTTTTGGTCTATTCTATCTTTGCTCTTTTGATATTTTATAAGAGCACGAGGTTGGCAAAAGCATTATGGCATGGTGTGACTTTGGGAGCTTTGGGGTTTTTTCTTACCTCTTTGACAGCTATTAAGGAGGTGAATATATATCTAGATAAATCTACACCGATCTCTAAGCTTTCACAAGTGGTATCAAAATATAAGCGGACGGGGAAAAGTACCTCTTACTATATCGGATTTCAGGGCTATGATGAGATGCGTGTAAATTTTAACTTCTACAACCAATACGATCTTCATTCAAACGTGGTAATATTTGAAAAAAAAGGATATTTGGGAATGCCTTGGATAATAAGGATTAATAAGCTTCAGAGAAGTAACATCTGACAGTAGATAGGATGTTGCATGGGAACAACACCCGCGAAGGGAACGATTTACGAACGTTTCCCGTCGTAATTCTTATTCTTCTTTCGGTATCCACCCGATTTATTCCGGTCATTTTTTCGGTTGCCCTGATAGCCGCTTCGGCTGTTTCTGTTCCGGTTGTAATGTCCCCCGCCACGCTTGCGGTTACCGTTGTGGCCGCCCCGGTCATGGCGGGCGCGTTCGATGAGGCGCTCGATCTCTTCGAGGCTGAGGCCGATCTTTTCTTTGCCGGTGACGGAGGATTTTCGGAGGACGTAGGTGGCCAGTAGCTGGGCGATGGTGACGATGTCGAGGTCGTGCTGGAGGGTGCGGACGAGGTCGATCCCCTCTTCGGTGATTTTGGTGGCGGCGATTTCGCCAAAGAGCACGTTGTCTTTGGATTCCTGGAGCTCTTGACGGGTGGGGATTACTTGAGAGACCATGGTGGTACCCACGTCCCGCTCGATCCGCTTGATGGCACGCAGTTCGTTGGGGCTGACGAGGGTGATGGCCTCACCGCTCTTTCCGCCGCGTCCGGTACGGCCGATGCGGTGGACGTAGCTCTCGGAGTCGAAGGGCATGTGGTAGTTGAAAACATGGGTTACGTCGTTGACGTCTAGTCCGCGTGCGGCGACGTCGGTGGCAACGAAGATATCGACACCGCCCTGCTTGAAGGCTCGGATGGTCACTTCGCGCTGTTTTTGTTCCATGTCACCGTGGAGAGAGGCGACTTTGAAACCCTGAGATGTCAAGTGTGCTGCGAGGCGGTCGACCTCTTTTTTCATTCGGCAGAAGATGATGCATTTGCCGGGGTTTTTGTAATCGATCAGGCGGACAAGCGCATCGTCGCGTTCGCGCTCTTGGACGACATAGTAGAGTTGGGTGATGTCAGTGTTTGTGCTCTCGGCTTGGGTGATCGAGACGGTTTTTGGGTCGTGGAGGATCGATTCGGCCAGCTTGCGGATTGCCTTGGGCATGGTAGCGGAGAACATCAGGGTCTGGCGCTTCTGCGGGAGGAACGTGAAGATGTTTTTGATCTCATCCAAAAAGCCCATGTCGAGCATCTCATCAGCCTCATCGAGGACGACGAAGCTCGGATTGATCTTGATCTTGCCCCCCTGAAGGAGATCCTGGAGGCGACCGGGGGTGGCGACGACGATGGAGGCTTGACGGATCCGTTCGATCTGCTTACCGTAGGGAGTGCCGCCGTAGACGGTCGCGGTGCGCAGTCCGGCTCCGCGTCCGAAACGGTAGAGTTCATCACTCACTTGCATCGCTAGCTCACGCGTTGGGACGATGACAAGTCCCTCGACAGTGCCATCGGCAGACATCATGTTCATCATCGGCAGGCCAAAAGCAGCGGTTTTTCCGGTGCCGGTTTGTGCTTGGGCGATGATGTCGTTTCCCTCGAGGATGAGGGGGATGGCTTCTTTTTGGACAGGGCTGGGCTCGCGAAAGCCTGCTTCATCCACCGCCGCTTGTATTTCGGGTTTCAGGTGAAAATCGGTAAAGGTCATGGTGGTACTTTATGGTTAAATTGTTCTTGAAGGCTACTATCGGGTAGGGGCATTGCAGAAAACTAAACGTATTATAGCGGCTTTTAAACAAAAAAGATAGTGTTGATTCTCCTGGGACAATCTGCTATACTTAGGGTGTGCAACATTACGTTGTCAAACGATATATTAAGGAGGTCTTATGACCAGTTCACTTGTGACACGAGAGGCACCGGCTTTCAGCATGGATGCCTACGATGCTGCGACGGGAAAGTACACGACCGTCAGCAGTGAGGATTATGCCGGGCATTGGACAGCAATCTGTTTTTATCCCGGCGATTTTACTTTTGTTTGACCCACCGAATTGGCTGCCGTGAATGCAGCATCACATACATTTGACGCGTTGGGTGTCAAGCTTCTGGTGGTCTCATGCGATACCAAATTTTCACATAAGCGCTTCGTCGAAACCGAGCCGCTGATGAAAGATTTCAAACTCATGATGGGTGCGGACAACAAGCACAAAGTCGCCAAAGCCTTTGGCGTGTACTCCAAAGCCGACGGCGTAGCGATCCGGGGACGCTTCCTGATCAATCCCGAAGGGATCGTTGTCGCTCAAGAAGTGCTCACCCCGCCAGTCGGACGGAATGTCAACGAGTTCCTCCGCCAGATCGAAGCCTTCCAGCACGTTGCCGCCACCGGTGAAGTTTGCCCGGCCAACTGGCGCCCCGGCAAAAAAACTCTCCCGGTCAACACCGATGTCGAGCCCATGACCGGCAATGTCGGCAGCTACATTACCCTTGAGGAGATTCTCTCGTAGATCTCATCTCTCCCGTATCTGCCGAGCTTCCCGGGTTTCGGCGGATGTGATATTGAGACCAAATTTATATCCATTATCCTTTTTGTTATATAATGATACAAATAGACAAAAGGATACCAAATGAACATTTCTGCCACAGAACTCAAACAAAAAACCCATTTGCTGAGCAATATCAAGCAGGAAGATATCGTCGTGACGAAGCGCTCCAAGCCCTTCGCGGTGATTGTGGATTATGAAAAATATCAAGCCCTCCAGCGGGAGCTAAATGCCAAAAAGATCCAGGACAGACTCGAGGCGATCGACTCCCTCGGTGCGTTTCATCTCGGTGGCAAGGACTATGCCCAGATCAAAAGTGAAGCGAAGATATGAAGATATTCTTGGATGCCAATATCATTCTGGATATGATCGATCTCGATCGGGGTAACGCTGAGAAAACCAAAGAACATCTGAAGAGGTACATCTACAACGCAGATGAGCTCTACACCAGTTGCGATATCTTCACGACGGTCTATTATGTGGCGTCCAAAAAGATCGAGTATCAACAGTTGCTCGAGACACTGGAAAAACTGTTGCGTTTTATCGCGATTCTGCCCATAGACATCGACACGATTACCCGTGCGATGTACATCGGCAAAACCACCCGCCACAAGGATCTCGAAGACATCCTCCAGTACCTCTGCGCCCGGGATCACGGCTGCACACGTATCATCACCAACGACAAGAGCTTCTACAGTCCGGATATTGACGTGGAGGGGTGTCGGTAGGTAGCATGTATATCTGTGATTCAGGTCGAAGCAAGTTCGAGTGTAATACAATAGTGAGATACAAATAGGAGTTTGCATGATTTCACTACGATTGCCCATAGAACTGGAACAGGAACTTACCACTATCTCCCGCATAGAAGCGACCACCAAGACGCAGATCGTCCGTCAAGCCATCGTCGAATATCTGGCCAGACTCAAAGAAAAACGGACAAAAACTGCCTACACACTTGGTGAGGATCTTTTTGGGGTTTATGACGGGGATGCTGACCTCTCAAGCGATTACAAGAACCGACTCGACGACATACTCCATGCCAAATATTCTTCTTGATACCGGGCCGATCGTTGCGCTGATGAACCGAAGGGACAAGCACCATGATCGAGTCCTTGCGTTTACCCGTGCGTTTGAGGGGACGTACCTCACGACATGGCCGGTGATCACCGAAGCGATGCACTTGCTGAGGCATAGCCAAACGGCTCAGCTCAATGTCCTCGAATGGGTGCGTCGTGGTGGTCTGGAAATCGTCTCGATCGATACGTCTGATGTCGGTCGCCTCATGGAACTGGCGCAGAAGTACCGTGATCTCCCGATGGATTTGGCCGATGGCTCCCTCATCATTATTGCCGAGAGGCTTCATATCCAAGAGATTCTCTCGATCGACAGTGACTATGATATCTACCGGACATTGAAAAAAGAGCCGTTCATCAATGTGCTGCGATCGTTTCAGGTGTAGCTGACTTCATATCACTTCCTCTGTGCCACATACAACCCCAGTAAAATCAGCCCACCAGCGGCTACCATCATCGGAGTGATCTGCTCATCGAGGACGATGACGCCAGTGATGGCGGTGAGCAGTGGGACGAGGTAGATGTAGTTGCTGGCCGCGATCGAGCCGATCCGCTCGATCCCCTGTTGGTAGAGGAGAAACGCCAGTCCGGATGAGAGGAGGCCGAGGTAGAGGAGGTTGCCCCATACTACTGGGTGGGTAAGGGGTGTAAACTGGAGTGGAGTACCTTCGATCAGACGGTAGAGGAGCATCAGCACCAGTCCGTAGAAGAAACTCTTGCGGGTGATTTCGATGGTGTGGTAGCCGGTGGGGGCACGTTTGAGCAGGGCGGAGTAGAGAGCAAAAGTGATGGCGCCAAAAAGTGCGAGCATGTCTCCCCGGAAGCGCAGTTCGAAGCTGTGCCCTTCGAAGAGGATCATTCCCATCCCTGTCATTGCCAGCACGAAGCCGATCAGCAGCTTTCGGCTGAAGTGCTCGTCGTCGATGATGAAATGGGCGAGGATGGCCGTAAAGAGGGGAATGGCACCCATGAAGAGACCGACGTTGGTTGCCTGGGTGTACATGAGAGCGAAATTTTCGAAGAGGAAATAGACGAAGATCCCCAGCGCACCGAGGATGAAAAAGAATCCTTCATCCTGCCAAGAGTGTGGGAGTCGCCAATGGGGATAGATAAGAAGCAAAGCGACGTAGCCCAGTGCAAAGCGATACAGCATAATCTCGATGGGGGTGAGGTACGCCAGAAGTACTTTGTTACCGACAAAAGCCGTACTCCAGATGGCGATGGTGACAAAGGCAAAGA
>JALVWV010000232.1 GCA_027023145.1 Campylobacteraceae bacterium
CCCCCTCGAGAGCATACAGGGCGGATCGGATGCTCTCTTCATCCAGCGGCGGCACTTCGGTGATCCGATCGACCCGCTCGATGTCAAGACTGGGGGAGTTGGCGCCCAGCCAGAGAGTGGCACGGTAGGTCTTGGGGGTTTTGGCGAGGTATTGGAAGAGTTTGGTGTACTGACCGGTAGCGACGATGAGGCAGCCGGTGGCAAAGGGATCGAGGGTGCCGGAGAAGCCAACCTTTTTAGTACCGTATTTCCGTTTGATGTACCCCATGTAGCCGTTGGAGGAGCGGAAGATGGGTTTGTGGACGACGAAGAGACAGCTGGTCATACAAAACCCTTTTTGGGTTTTGTATGAAGTGAGAAGTGAGAAGTGAGAAGTGAGGAGTGGTGGTATGCATTGTATGGCAATGCTTTTATTGTCGGAGTAGGGACTTCAATCCCTTTCTCCTCGTTCCCATGCTCCCGCGTGGGAATGCATATCGATTTGTTCTGAGCAGTATGATTTTCCCTGTTCGGCATGATATGTGTATGACGTGAATGGTGAATGGTGAATGGTGAATAGTAGGGGGTGCAATTGTACACCGTGTATTGGTGTATCGGTGTATGGGTATACTGGGTGATTGACAATGCTTTTATGATCGGGGACGCGACTTCAGTCCCGTTTGGTGGGACTGAAGTCCCAGCCCCTGTTCGGTTCGAATTTGTTAATGAAAAATGAAAAATGAAAAATGAAAAATTTTGATAAATTATCATTACACTGGTTGAACAAACGAACTGAGTATCTCTTTTTTATTCCCGCCGAAGTTGATGAGTAGTTTGTACTCTTTGCCCGATTTGTTGGCGGATTGGACGCGACCGATGCCGAAGATTTTGTGTTTGACGAGGTCGCCTTTTTTGTAGTCGGCGCTTTTGGTGACTTTCAGTGCAGCGTCGTGGATGAGACCGGCTTCACCGAGGAAGCGGCTTTTGTCGATCTGTTTGCGGCGGCCTTTGTAGAAGCGGCTGTCGACGTAGCAGAGGGTGAGGTGGGATTTGGCGCGGGTGATGGCGACGTATCCGAGGCGGCGCTCCTCCTCCATGTTGGTCGCATCGCCTAGCAGCGGGAAGAACTCCTCTTCCATCCCGATGACGTAGACATGCTCAAACTCCAGCCCTTTGGCGGCATGAATGCTCATGATCGCGATGGCGTTGTCCTCGATCTGATCCTGGTCGCTCTGGAGGGAGATGTCGTTGAGGAACTCGTCGAGGGTGATGTCGGGGTTTTTGGTGATCGCATCGCGGAAGTAGCCGTAGAATTCGTCGATGTTCATGATCCGTTCGAAGCCGTCAACCGTGGCGGCGTAGTGGTCTTTGAGTCCGATGGTCTCTTCGAAGAGGGTGATGAGGTTGTAGAGGGCCTTGTCGGCTTCCTCTTGTAACAGATGGATCTTCTCGACAAGTTTTTTCAGCGCCGTGGCGATCCGCTTGCTGGCGATGGCGGTGAGCTCTTCCGTTGTTGCCGTGGTGATGAGCTGATAGATTGACCCCTTGCGTTCGTAAGCGGCGTGCTGGATCTTGTCGAGGGAGGCTTTGCCGATACCCCGTTTGGGCTTGTTGATGATCCGCAGGAAGGAGAAATCATCGTGGGGGTTGGAGAGGACGCGGAAGTAGCTGATGATGTCCTTGATCTCGGCGCGTTCGTAGAAGCGGATGCCGCCGATGAGCTTGAAGCTCAACCCTTCGCGGGTGAACCCCTCCTCGAGGGAGCGGGAGAGGGCGTTGATCCGGTAGAGGACAGCGATCTCGTCGGGATGGGTACCCTGCGCGAGGAGGTCTTTGATTTCCCGGGCGATGGTACGGGCTTCGTGGGCTTCGTCGAGGGAGTGTTGGAGTTTGACCGGTTCCCCGTTACCCCGGTGGCTGACGAGTTTTTTACCCAAGCGGCTGCTGTTGTGCTCGATGAGGGCATTGGCTGCTTCGAGAATGGG
>JALVWV010000233.1 GCA_027023145.1 Campylobacteraceae bacterium
TAGAGGGTAGAGGGTAGAGGGTAGAAAGCTACCGACGATCCTCATGTATCTCTAACCAAGGTTTTTGTTGCACAATTTTATCAAAAAGTTACACAATGGCAGTTGTTTTGACCCATTCTACCCTCTACCCTCTACCCTCTATCCTCTTTTACGATAGAATACAAAGAAAAAGAAACGCCCATGATAACTGTACGCACAATCGAAGAACTACAATCTGCCAAACAAACACACTCCGGCTCCATCGGCTTCGTTCCGACAATGGGGGCGCTGCATGAGGGGCATCTGAGTCTGATCCGCAAAGCACGGGCGGAGAATGAGGTGGTGATCGTCTCGGTTTTTGTCAATCCGACGCAGTTTCTTGAGGGGGAGGATCTCGATGCGTATCCGCGCCGGGAGGAGGCGGATGCGAAGATCTGTGAACTGGCCGGGGTCGATATCCTCTTCATGCCGACGATCGACCAGATGTATGAACCCGATGAACTCTCCATCGGGGCACCAGCCAAGCGGGGGTATATCCTCGAGGGTGCCAAGCGTCCGGGGCATTTCGACGGGATGCTCCAGATCGTGATGAAACTGCTCAACCTCACCGGAGCGACTCGGGCGTACTTTGGCAAAAAGGATGCGCAACAGCTGGCGCTGATCCAGCAGATGGTACGCACCTATTTCCTACCGGTGGAGATCGTCCCGTGTGAGATCGTCCGGGATGCCGACGGGCTGGCGCTGAGCAGCCGCAATGCGTATCTGAGTGCGGATGAACGGAGCCGGGCGCTGTGCCTTTCGCGTGCGTTGAAAAAAGCAACAGACGCGATCATGGCCGGAGAGCGGGATACCCGGAAGATTCAGGAGATCATGCTGGATGCATTGAGTGATGCCGACACAATCGAGTATGCGGTCGTAGTGGATCGATCGTTCAGGGCTGTTGAGAAATTGGAGCTTGGTAATGCTATTTTGCTGGTGGCTGCCTGGGTCGGCAAACCCCGTTTGATTGATAACTTGTGGATATAAAAGGGACTCCCATGACCTACACCCAGCCCACCCTCCTGCACATGCTCATCGAAACCTGCGAAACCCACGCCGACAAAACGGCGCTGATCTACCGGGTCAAAGAGGAAGAGTACACCGTCACCTACCGCAAGCTCCTCGAGGATGTCCTTGTCCTCTCCCGATCGTTTGCCAAACGGGGGGTCAAAAAAGGGCTCAAAGTGATGTTCGTCTGTGACAACCGCTATGAGTGGCTGGTGACCGATCTAGCACTCATGGCGCTTGGGGCGATCAGCATCCCCCGGGGGAGCGATACCCCTTCGAGTGAGCTGGCCTTCATCGTGGAGCATTCGGAGAGTACATTTCTGATCCTCGAGCACGAGGCGATGTACAAGACACACAAAGAGACGATCGCTGCCCTCAAGCAGCTCAAAGGGGTATTTGTCATCGAGTCGGAGGGGATCCATCGACTCTTTGACCGGACATATGCCTATCAGGATCTCCTCAAGGATCGGACCATCTCGGAGAAAGACAGGGAGGATTTTCATGCCCTCCAGGATCAGCTCGATCGCGAAGACCTCCTCACGCTGATGTACACCTCCGGAACGACGGGCAAACCCAAAGGGGTGATGCTTAGCCACAAGAATGTGATGAAAAACATCGAAGTACTCCCGGAGATCATCGAACTGAGTGAGGAAGATATGTGGCTCTCAATCCTCCCTTCCTGGCATATCTTCGAGCGGACGGTGGAGTATCTGATCCTCGCCGGGGGGTGTACGATGGCGTACGCGACGGTGCGTACGTTTGCCGCTGATCTCGAGCGCTACCGTCCGACCATCGTCGCGACTGTTCCGCGTCTCTGGGAGTCGATGTATACCAAGATCAACAATACCCTCGAAAAGCAGGATCCCAAAAAAGCCAGACTGTTTCAGAAACTTATCGCCATTGCTGAGGCATATAATCTCAACCGTCGGA
>JALVWV010000234.1 GCA_027023145.1 Campylobacteraceae bacterium
GAGGTATAGCACTCTCCACCGCCACAACCCCAGCAATGGGCGCCAGTCCCAACGAGACACCCAAGATCAGATGTGCCGCCGCACTAAAGCGCTTGAAGAAGGTGTACGCCCCAAGGACAAGAAGGATTGGGAATGAGAGGGTAAATGCCAAAGGATTGATCCACCATGCGACCACGACAAACAGGGCAGCATTGACAACAATAAACCCGATCATCTGTCCGGTTGACACCCGTCCATCTACTGAGGGACGTCCGGAGGTACGGGGGTTGAGCGCGTCAATATCTCTGTCAAGATACCGGTTGACACCCATCGCGAAGTTCCGGGCACTTACCGCAGCAAGAAGCCCCAAAAAGAGTAACCGCCACCCAAACCATCCATGCGCCGATACCACCATCGCTACAAAAATAAACGGCAACGAAAATACCGAGTGCTGGAACATCACCAGCTCGGAGAAGTCTTTGAGCTTACGTCCTATATCCACAGAAGCTCCTGATATTTTGGTGTGCTATTGCACACCCTACGCGACATAAAAATATAAGCGTTGTGAAGCAACGCATACCAAAATTCCTCACTCCTCATTCCTAATTCCTCACTCTCACGGGTGCGGTATCTTGATCTGAGAGTTAAGCGACCAAGCAATCGTAGTGACCAACACAGCCACAACATAACCGCTGTCGATCATCCCATAGGCCACCAGCAAGTAAATCAACCAAAGCAGGATCGCCCCCAGAGGAGTAGGAACCCCCTCAAAATATTTGGCGACCTCTCCCGCATCAACTTTGAGATTAAACTCCACAAGGCGGCGTAAACCAGCGATAATATAGAAGACAAACACAACACCGAGAATGAGTTTTTCCACTCCACCTATGCCGTCATAAAACTCCACAGCATAAAAGAGGAGGAATGCTGGCATGATCACAAACGACAAAAAATCGGCAAAACTGTCAAGTTGAACGCCAAATTCGGTCGAGAGCTTGTACTTCCGAGCGACTTTCCCATC
Source organism: Campylobacteraceae bacterium (assembly GCA_027023145.1). Lineage (GTDB taxonomy): Bacteria > Campylobacterota > Campylobacteria > Campylobacterales > Sulfurovaceae > S017-3. The sequence continues at coordinate 1,001 of JALVWV010000234.1, forward strand.
GGCAATGTCAAGCCCTCCGGCGATCCAGGCTAGGATGATCGCCGGGAAGAACAAATGTTGTTGGATGAGATACATCGCCACTACCCCGCAGGCAATATTGCCAAACGTAATGAGATTGGCCGCATTAAAGCGGTTGTCTTTGTCAAAAAAATTCATAATACTCCTTTAGTCCGAGTCTTCCTTCTCTTGAGGGAGGACAATTGTAAACATCGTTCCTTGAGTCCGGGAACCCGCTTTGGTGCACTCAACCGTCTCAACATCAATAGAGCCCCCCATCCCCTCAACAACAAGACGATGCACCATATGCAGACCCAGTCCCGTCCCTTGCGATTGGTGTTTGGTCGTAAAATAGGGCTCAAAAATACGATGGATGATTGCAGCATCGATCCCACCTCCATTATCCTGCACGCGGATAACTATCTCCCCGCCATCGGAGGTTTCAATGTCGATACCAACCAAACGATCCTCTTCCGGCGTCTCAATCAGGGCATCTTTGGCGTTGCCCACAAGATTGATCAGAATCTGCAGTAGATCGTTACGATATCCATAGATCTCGAGATCTTTCTCGACGGTAGTTTTTAGGGAAATATGGTGGCTTTTGAGTTGGCCCTTCAGTAGGTTTTGGAGGGTATCGACCAACTCCTGAGCTTTGAAACGTTGTTTCCTGTGATCCCCTTTGATAAACTGGCGAAAATCATCGATTGTCCCCGAGAGATACTGGGCATTATCGTTGATCTGATTGCAAGCCTCTTCGAGCCTTTCATCGGAGAGAATCCCGATTGCCTGCTCTGTCTGTAGGCCAGTGGCCAGCGTGGAGATGACCGAGAGTGGTTGCCGCCACTGGTGGGCGATGTTGCCAATCATCTCACCCATGGCTGCCAATTTCTCCTGCTGAATCAACTGCTTCTGCATTTTACGGTTGCTATTGATGTGTCTCCTCAGTGTCTCTTCCCGGGAAACAATCTTCTGTCGCATAGACTCAAAGCTCTCCAATAAGTTCATAAAAATAGGGTATGTAGCAGGAATATCCTGTTGATCATTCTCCTTTTTGCCATTGGCAAATGCGTTGATGTTTTTGATCAAACCCTCAATGGGGGCGGTGATATAGTCGCTCATCAATCGCGCACTCATGGTGGTCAAAATAAACACAATGGCAATCAGAGCAATACCAATCATGAGAACTTTGAATAGATAAGCATCAAGCGTATCGGCAGCGTCGCGCACTACGATGATCCAATCAAAATGGCTCACACGTGCATATGAGACATAAGAGTCCTCATCCAACAGACCCTTCCAAAAGCTGTCTCCACGATGATAATGGGCTGGAATCTCCTGCACATGGTACGGCTTGGCATGTTCTACAGCCAGGATATATGCCCCTTCTTTATAAAAGGATTGTTCGTTGTGAGAGAGGTTTGCATCGTGCGAATTGTAGATATATACCCCTTTGTTGTTGATAATTGAGAGGGAACGGTGACGATTTTTTTGGAGAAAATATTGGAATTGATCAAAAAACGGTTTGCTGTCTGCCATGATCAGATATATTTTATCCTGATGCCTGAAGGCGTGCGCAAGAATCATTCTATGCGCCTCTTTCCAGAAAAAAACCGTACCCCTTTTATTTGACTTTCCCTGGATGAGTGGCTGGAGCAATTGGACGAGATGTGGATCGAGCTTCAATATTTTTGGAAACGATGAGCGGCCGTAAACGTGCTCCGGGTGTCCCTGCGCATCCATTTGGATGACAGCATACAAAAAGGGGGAGAAATCAAACCCCTCTTTGACTGCGTTTATGTCGCCCTGAACAATTTTGTCGTGAATGACTTTGAAAAACCGATGCACTCGATGGTAATAATTTTCCGTCAGCTTCTCAACTGTCCTTAATAAATGGGTATGCTCACTCACAAGAAGTGAGTCTTCTGCCTGATAGATCAAGATTGCGCCCACGATCCCAATGATAATCATGGGTACCAGGGAAAAAAGGATAAATTTGTGCTGAATATCCTGACGAAACGTTTTCTGATCAGCCATCTACCATCTCAGTGCAATCAATTTCCCGTGAGATATACCACCCCTGAGTCCAGTCGATGCCAATCCGCTTGACAGCCAAATACTCCTCTTCGCAACTGACCATTTCGGCGACGGTCTTGATCCCCAATTTGCGACAAAAGGTGTGGATCGTCTCGACGATCAATGCCTGCCGATCCGATTCATGAATCCCTTGAATCAACAATCCGTTAATCTTGACGTAATCCACATTCAGGGCCTCAATCATCCCAAAATTGGAATACCCGGTACCGAAATCATCGATCCCCACCTGACAACCGTATCGCCGTACCGAGCGGATAAAATCCCCAGCCAGGTCATAGTTGTCGATCTTCTCACTCTCAAGGATCTCAAACTCTATAGATGCTGCCTCCTCGGGATGCTCCCGAAGTATCTGATCGATAAACGCCATTGTCTCATGATTGATAAGGTCGACGTAAGAAATATTGACAGCGGCTCTGATTTTTTTCTTGTGAACAACTTCAATGACTTTGCTCAGTACTACGCGCATGATCCTGGAATAAAGATTGGTTTTTTTGGCAATCTCAAGAAAAGCCGACGGCTCCAAAAGTTTCCCATCCGCTCTGTGATAGCGCATCAACGATTCATATTTGTACGTCTCAAGTGTTTGAGTATCGACAATCGGTTGAAAAAAGGGCTTGAACCTCTTGTGTTCGATGGCGCTGTCCAGCTCTTTTGTCCACCAAATGTTGGACTCCCGATTGGAGATACTTCCGTTGTGTTTCGGGTTGTACTCGATAAATTGCACATGGTCTGCATCCGCTCTCTGCATGGCACGCTGAAGATAATAGAGAGTATGCCCGTTATCAGAATAGCCCATAACAAACGTCAAGGCAAGATAAACAGGTATCTCGTCGACGACCATCCCCTCGCTCCTGGATTGTTCTGCAAACACCTCCATCTGGTGCTGGATACTCTCAGAAGTGCGATCCATCTGGAGATCTGACAGGATAAAACTGTCAAATCCAATGCGATACATTTCAAAGGTCCCCGAGAAGACCTCCTGAAGTTTTTTGGCAAATTCACTCAAGACCCCCTCCCCAACTCCGTCACCATACAAGTCGTTGATGTGGGCAAAATCTTTGATGCCGACTAATACCAGGCGATTGCTTTGGGCTTGTTTTAGATCGCTGAGCAGGGCATTGCGCGTCAACAATCCTGTCAGGGGATCTCGGTAGAGGCTGCGCAACTCATGATACACAAGCGATTGGATCATCGCTTCAACCAATTTACGGGTATCGAGGGGCTTGAGGACGTATTTGTCTACATGGATATCGATCGCCTCAAACAAATGATCCGTACTCGAATAAGCGGTTGTTACAATCACGGGGATAAACGGTGTCATCTCCTTGATCTGGCGCGTCATCTCCAGACCATTCATCTTCGGCATCCCGATATCGGTGATCACCATATCGATCTCATGCTGGTGCTCTCGATAAAGCCTCAACCCCTCCTCTCCATCGCGTGCTGCCAAAACCGTTTTGGCTATCCGAGACAACAGGCTGACCGTCACATTGTGCAACTCTGTTTCATCTTCACAATAGAGAATCGTCGTCTCTTTGAGTTTTTCGATTTCCATTTTCACCAGCATGCCTCTATCGAGTAAGGAATTTAATCTTATCATCTTATCCTAAATGGACTTATGCTTCATAGAGGTGCTTAGTGCACCTGATATTTGATGCACATTTTCGGTATGATTGCATCATGAAAGATTTACAACAATTGTGCATTATCGGCCCGACAGCTTCTGGGAAATCTTCATTGGCACTGGCGTATGCACGCCAGCATCATGGTGTCATCCTCTCTCTTGATTCTCTCTCCCTGTATCGGGAGATCGATATCGCTTCTGCCAAACCCACCCCAGAGGAACGCGGTACGATTCCCCACTTTGGTATCGATGTGATTACACCGGATGCTCCATTTGATGTGACACGTTTCATCACACTTTACCATCAAGCAAGCGCCGCAGCTTATGCAGCCAAAAGCCCACTAATCATCGTTGGCGGGACGGGGTTTTATCTCAAGATACTTCTCGAAGGGATCAGCCCCCTGCCCTCCCTCTCTTCTGCTGCCAAACAAAGGGTAGCCGAAGCCATGAACGATCTGCCATCAGCCTACCATTATCTGCGCTCCATTGATCCAGACTATGCTCACGCTCTCGAGTCCTCAGACCGCTATCGGATCGAAAAGGCTCTGGAGATCTTTTTTGCAACAGGAATGCCTCCGACAAAATATTTCCGTGCCCATCCTCCGCAGCCGGTGATCGCCGATCCACTCCCTATTTACGAGATTATGACTGAACGATCTATTTTGCGCCAGCGGATTGTACGGCGTACGGATGGGATGCTTTCGGCAGGATTGATCGATGAGGTATGTGGATTGGAGCGTCGTTATACCCGTGCCCCCAATGCCATGAAGGCCATCGGTATCAAGGAAGTATTGGAGTATCTGGACGGCGACTGTGCCCGGGAGGAGATGCGGGAGAAGATCATCACAAACACGGCGCGATTGGCCAAGCGCCAGGTGACGTTCAACCGGAGTCAATTCCATATAACGCGACAGGGAACTTTGGAAGAGTTGGAGAGGGAATTGGGAATTATTACCCCACCAATTAAATACCCAAACGTTTGATGCTGCAATTTCGTTCATAAGCAAGGCAGATTTTTCTCGAAGAGAGTGCAAGCACAAAGAAGGACTTGGCCATTGAGAATTCGAAAAAATCTAACGCAGAGTATGGGCGAAAGTGCTGCACCCTTCGGGGAGAGCGATACGAGACGACCTGCACGCAAAAAAATCTTTGAATTGACTACGGCCAGTCCTACAGATTATTTCACGCACATCTCATCACGTCTCGCTCTCTCAAACGTTTGGGCATTTAGTTGGTGGGGTAATAGAAGTGAACTCGACGGAAATTCATCCAACTCTTGAGGCAGGGCTTCAGCCCTGCACAACGGGACTGAAGTCCCTGCTCCTGATTGAAACAATAGCCACCGTGTTAATAACCGCTCGCACCGATGAGATATGTAATGTAGTGCATCAACGGCTGCACGTAGAAGATCGAAGCAACGGTCGCAAAGACGGCGATACCAATCACAATCTCAAGCGCAAGAGAGCGGTTGTTGTAGACCGTTCGTGCCCGATCCGCTGCCGGCATGAGGAACATATAGACAATCAGTTTCAAATAGTAATAAGCGGCAATGGCACTGTTAAGCCCCATGATGATCGCCAGCCAGATGTAGCCAGCATCCACTGTCGCACTGATGACATACATTTTACCCCAGAAGAGACTGAAGGGGGGTACCCCGGTCAGCGAGAGCATGAAGATCGCCATGATCACGGCGGCGACCGGCTCGATGTGGATCATCCCGGCAAATTTTACGTAAGGGTGGTGGTAGCGGGCATGGTGTGTCTTGTCTTTGTGACGACTGATCCAGAGCAAGGTGAAGGCGCCGAGATTTGTAAAGAGGAACAGCGTGTAGTAGAGGAAAATACTGCTGTTGGCCTTGGTGGTATCGAGGGCAATAGCTGCCATGACAAATCCGGCATGGGAGATGGAACTGTACGCCAGCATCCGCTTGACATCATCCTGCACCAGTGCCATCATGTTGGAGAGGGTCATGGTGATGACCGCCATGGCAATCACGACGTTACGTACGGTCTCAACCCCCAGATCGATGTACATCCCCAAGACACGAACGGCGACAATCATCATTGCAATTTTGGGAACGATCGACATGTATCCGGCCATAGGTGCTGCTGCCCCTTCATAGACATCCGGCGTCCATGTGTGGAAAGGGAAGAGGGAGACTTTGAACCCGATCGCTACGATCAACATCATGGCACCTCCGATGATGGGTACCATCATCCCTGGTTCCCCCATCCGCTCCTGAAGCACTTTGGCAATGTCGTACAGTTCGACCGAGCCTGTCACGGCATAAATCACGGCAGAACCCATGACGAAGAATCCGGCAGCCAATGCTCCCATGGTAAAATACTTGATAGCCGCTTCATGGGAGCCGACGGTGTTGTGAAGCGCAATCATGGTGTAGAGAGCCAGTGACGCCGTCTCCAGCCCTACAAAGATCATGATGAGGTTGTCCGAGGCGACCATGAACTGAAAGCCGGCGATCATAAACAGGAAGAGCGCAAAATATTCGGGATACGAATACTCATGAAACCTCTTGGAGGTAAGTGCCAGCGGGATGAACAGCATCGAAGCGATGAGGATCAGCAATTCCCCGAGAATAGTCACCCCGTCGATCATAATCACGTTGAAAAAGCCCCGTTCGTTCAGGGTCAACCCGAGGGTTGCTCCCATGTCCACAAACAAAACCAGAATAGTCAAAATGACGTAGAGGGTCTTGTCGAGGTCTTTTTTGACCAGATCAATGATCAGGATACCGAGGGCACCGGCAATGGCAATGAGCATCGGTGAAAGCGTGATAAAATTCAACGAGGCCAAATTGACTGAGATAGGCGCTAACATTACTGTGCCTCCTTTGTTCTTTTGCTGACGACAATGGTGTTTTTAGCCTCAGGGGTCTGGGCTTTTTCGTGCATGAAGCTCACCAGTGCTTTAACACTGTTGTCGATCGGTTGCAGGATCGGTCTGGGATAGACACCCAGCCAGATGACGATCGCTACCAGCGGAATGAGTGCAGTCAACTCTTTGGCATCGAGATCCTTGAGTGCTTTGTTGGCTTCGTGGGTGACGGGGCCAAAGAAAGAGCGCTTGTAGAGGCTCAGCATGTAGACTGCACCGAAGATGATCGACGTACCCCCGATCGCCGTCATGACGGGAGAGATTTTGAAGAATCCAGCCAACGAGAGATACTCCCCGACGAAGCCCATGGTCAACGGCAAGCCGACCGAGGCCATCAACATCACCCCGAAAATCAACGCGTAATTGGGCATGACCGATGCCAGACCACCGAATTCACTCATCAATTTGGTGTGCCGTCGATCATAAATCACGCCAACGAGAAGGAAGAGTGCCCCGGAAACGATCCCGTGGGAGAGCATGAAAAAGACCGATCCGCTGATCCCCTCGGCGTTCATGGCAAAGATACCGAGCATGATCACCCCCATGTGGGAAACCGACGAGTAGGCGATCACCTGTTTCATATCCTTCTGCGCGTACGCCACCATCGCCGTGTAGACGATCATGATCAGAGCCAGGATCGCTACGGGCGTGATGTACATCACCGAAGCATCCGGAAACATCGGGAGGGAAAACCGGACAAAACCGTAGGTTCCCATCTTAAGCAGAACTGCCGCCAGAATCACCGAACCAACGGTCGGTGCCTGACCGTGCGCATACGGCAGCCAGGTATGGAACGGAAACATTGGGACTTTAATCGCAAAGCCAAGGAAGAAGGCCCAGAAAAGCCACTTCTGGACTGAGATTGGGAGCACTAGACTATACCAGTCGGTCAGGGCAAAACTCCAGCTGCCGGTCACAGACTGGTAGACATACGCTACGTACAGCATCCCCACCAGCATGATCAACGACCCGGCAAAGGTGTAGAGGAAAAACTTGACCGCCGCATAGAGGCGCTTTTCTCCCCCCCAGGCACCGATAATGTACAGCATCGGTACCAGCGAAAACTCCCAGAAAAGGTAGAAGATCACGGCATCGAG
>JALVWV010000235.1 GCA_027023145.1 Campylobacteraceae bacterium
CGCAGCTGGCAAGAGGGACGCGCACTCAGTCTCGCCGATCTTATCGCTGCGATCATCCAGCCTTCGTTTGAGACCATCGGTGTGCTGCCATTGGACAGCTTCTACCCCCAGAACGAACGGTTCAAATTTGCCACCCGGTTCAACGCCGTCATCGCCTCCCCCAATTTTGCCAACTGGCTCAGCGGGGAGAGTCTCGACATCGACAAACTTCTCTACGACGGCAACGGTCGTGCCAAGATTGCCATCTTCTCCATCGCCCACCTGGGCGACGATGAACGGATGTTTTTCGTCACGCTCCTGCTCAACAAATACCTCGCATGGATGCGCCTCCAGAGCGGTGCCAACCGCCTCCGCACGCTCCTGTATATGGATGAGATCTACGGTTTCTTCCCCCCGGTCAAAAACCCCCCATCCAAAGAGCCCATGATCACCCTCCTCAAGCAGGCCCGTGCCTACGGGATCGGGATTGTGCTGAGCACTCAGAACCCGGTCGACCTGGATTACAAGGGGCTCGCCAACATCGGTACGTGGTGCATCGGCCGTCTCCAGACGACGCAGGATATCGGCCGGGTGATCGATGGCCTCGGGGGCAAGGTTGACGCGTCGTTTGACAAAAAAGAGATCCAGAACCTTCTCTCCAGCCTCCGCAAACGTACCTTCTTCCTCAAAAGCGCCCATTTGGAGGATATCCGACTCTTCGGCACCCGCTGGGTCATGAGCTACCTCAAAGGGCCACTCAAAAAAGAAGAGATCGCCACCCTCATGGCCAACCAGAAGGCCACCCTTTCGGCCACAACCCCTTCCCAAGGGCAAACAACCCATGCATCACCAAAAGGGTACGCCAAGCTGGTGAATCTCGACGAGGGGGTCATGCAGTATTTTGAGCCCGATCCGAGTGAGACATACCACTATACACCCTCTCTGAGTGCTGAGGTGAGCATCGGCTTCCACAATGCCGCCAAAGGGATCGATCTCACCCGGGAGCACATTTGCCGTCTCGATCTGGACGATATCCCTCTTGACTGGGATGCCCTCGACTGCGAAGGCTCTCCATTCGACACCCTCCCGACCAAGGCGCCTGCTCAGGCACTCTTCGCCCCGCTTCCCGATGCCATCAGGGACGACAAAGCACTGCGCCTGACCACCCGCGCCTTGCGCGATCACCTCTATGCCACCGAGCGCCTCGAGCTCTATCGCTGCCGCAAGCCCCGGCTCGAGTCGGAGCCCGGTGAGAGCCGGGATGCCTTCGCCGTCCGCCTCCAGGATCTCCTCGACGAAGCCAAAGAGGCTGAACTGGACAAACTCAAAGAGCGCTACGGCAAAAAAGAGCAGCGCCTCCTCGACCAGCGCACCCGCGCCGAAGCCCGCGTCGCCAAAGAGCAGGCCGACAGCAACAGCTCCCTCGTCGATGTCGGGATCTCCGTCCTCGGAGCCCTCTTTGGCCGCAAAAGCGTCACCAGCATCGGCCGCGCCATCAACAAAGGTTCCCGTGCCTACAAAGAACGCGGCCAGCTCAGCCGCGCCGAAGCCCGCGTCGCCGAGATCGACGAGAAGCTGAGCGACCTCGAAATCGACCTCGAAGATAAAATTGACAAACTGAGCGAAAAATACGCCCTAGAGAACCATCCCATCGAGACCTTTACCATCAAACCTAAAAAGAGTAACATCGTCGTTGAGCAGATTGCTATCGTTTGGCGGGCGAGTTAGAACCACATAGAAAGGTGAAATAGCACCTGTACGTATCCACATCGGGAGATGTGGAACGAGTGCAAATTATCATTTACATTTGACAAAACACACAACGTGTGTTATACTTCTAAAAAAGGAGGTTGAGAATGACCGCTGTTGCCAATCAGAAAGTTCGTACCAATGTCTACCTTGATGCCGAGATGAAAGCAAAAGCTCAGGAGATATTCAAGCACTACGGCATGGGAC
>JALVWV010000236.1 GCA_027023145.1 Campylobacteraceae bacterium
AAGTCAAAGCAGTGGATCATCTCTATCTGAGTGTGCCGGTGGATGGGATCATTGCGATTCTTCAGGAGCTCGCCCCACTGCCGGAGCAGACGACCGTGATCGACCTGGGGAGTACCAAGGCGCGGATTGTAGCATCGGTTCCAGCTGCGATCCGCCTCAATTTTGTCGCGGCACACCCGATGACCGGGACGGAGAAGTTTGGTCCCACCGCTGCGATCCCCGATCTTTACCGGGGCAAAGCGGTGGTCTTGTGTGATCTCGAAGAGAGTGGTGCGCATCAGCAGGAGGAGGCACGGCGGGTTTTTTCCGATCTTGGGATGAAGATTTTTTACATGGATGCAGAGGCACACGACCGCCATGCGGCATTGATCTCCCACATGCCCCATGCTGTCAGCTATGCACTGGCCAATTCAGTCATGGGACAGGAAGACCCCCGGGCGATCATCGCACTGGCCGGAGGAGGATTTCGGGATATGAGCCGGATCGCCAAAAGTTCCCCGACGATGTGGCGGGATATCTTTGAACAAAACCAAGCCAACCTGATCACGGCGATCGACCGCTTTCAGGAGGAGCTGGATCGATGTCGCACGCTGGTGGTCGAGGAGAAATGGGAAGATTTGTATGGTTGGATGGAGGCGGCCAATCGGCTGCATGAGATATTGTAAATGAGCCGCAACTTCAGTCGCGTTTGGTGGGGCTGAAGCCCCAGCCCCTTTTTCTTCTTTTTCCTTGTTTAGAGTACGGTTACCTTCTTGACAATCTCCTGTAATTTTCCCTGATCAATCTCCACCTTCTCCCCCCGTTGAGCGCGATACAGATCACGTACCATCGCTTCGATCTCCGGGGAGTCATTGGTGTGGGGGTAGAGGAGGTCGAGGGCTTCGGAGGGGGTGTATTTCCGATGGTGGGTGATTGAGCGCTTGCGTTTCAGTAGTGGGAGGAGTTTCTGTCCGCCAAAGAGGGTAAGGATACCAAGGAGAAAAGCGACGATGAGACTCCACCAGGGTAGATCGAATTTGTTTTGTGTCTGTTGCGCATAGTAGGCGGTATCTTCGAGTAGTGATCGGTTAGCATCTTGAACAGCAGGTTTCTGGATCTCGGATGTAGCTTTGGGAGAGACAGGTTGTCCTTTCGGGCGGAAGGTCGAAGCAGGGGTGATGGTCGGTTTGGCTGGTGTGGTTGGCTTTTGGGCGGCAACACCTCCGGAGATGTGTATGGCGTATGGTTTGGTTTTGAGCGTAGTAGTCTTGCCGGTTTTTGGGTCAAAGACATGGAAGGACAGTGCCGGGATCGTAAAATCATGATCGCCGATGAAGGTGTATTTTTTCTCCCAGTGACTGACGATCTGATTGTTGCGCACGTGTGTAGTGGCTTGGGGATCATCGCTGTAGACGGTGACATCGGGGAGGTCAAATGTAGGTTCGTCCATATCGTCGAGGCTCCCCTGCCCATCGAAGACCAGTGAGTAGTTAACCGGTTTGTTGGCGCGGACACTCTGTGAATCAACGGAAGCTTTAACGGTGAATGTCCCGACAAGATCCACTTGGGAAGGCGTGGGCTTGACCGTGATGGTTTTTGGGCTTCCTTGGAGAGCTTGCCAGTGGATCTCATTGTTGAAAAATCCCCAGGGATCCCGGGCACCGCTGAAGGTTTTGATGCCGAGTTTTATCTGGGGGGCAGTGATAGTGAAGGTGCCCTCTTTTTGGGGGGTGAGGATGTAGTCGAAGACGTGGGCGGTGCCGTTGGGGGTTTGCTCGAGGCGTTCTTGGGGGGAAGCTTTGACAAAAAAACCGTTAAATTTTGGGGCGATATATTGTGCTTGAGCGACGGCACTGTTGCGTGGTTCGATAAAGACCACCTGCAGCAGGAAGGGTTCACCTACATAAACGCTATGACGTTGTGTAAGCATTTTGAGTTGGTACTGCCCTTGGTTGTTTGTCCCTTGTGCTTGGGTGCCGATGTGGATGGTAACTGGTTGGGTTTTCTCCGTCTTTCCATCGATGGTGACGGCAAATGAGGGGATGGTGACATTGGTGTCAGGGAAAAAAGTAAATCGGAGGCTTTTTTCACGTAGGGTAGTCAATGTCCCATTGACATAATTTGCCTCTACTTTCTCACTGATTTGTGGTGGGTCGACGGGAAAACCTCCAACGGTTTTAATTTCGGGGAAGACGATTGTTTTCCCTTGTGCGGTCAAGGTGACATTGACCCCTTCGCCTTTGGTGATGGAAGATTTGTCAACGTACAATGAGACATTGCCGGAAAACAGGATCCCCGTTCCGAGGATCCAGAGAGATAGAAGATATTTTATCCAAGGCATTGTGACTCCTTTTTACCAGGGATTGATGGTATTATTTTTCGATGTGTCGCGCTTTTTGCCGACGAATTGATAGAGCTTGGGTTGCATTTTTTTCCCTTTGAGTTGTTTCATGAGGCGCTTGATCTCCTTGGCGCGAATCTTTTGGGCGCGTTGCTGTTTGGCACGGGAGGCACCCTGAGCCTTTTTGGGTTTTTTCTTTTGCCCCTTTTTACCGGGTTTGGCCGATGCTTTCGATTTCTTGTCGCCCTTTTTCGGTTCCGGTTTTTTCTTTTTGCCTTGTTGTCCCGGCTTGTCTTTGGGTTTTTGGTTCTTGTCACCGGGTTTATCCTGCGGTTTCTTCTTTGGTTGTTTCCCTTGCTTGTCGTTGGGCTTTTTCTGTGAATGCTTCTTATTGTTTTTCTGGTTTTTCTTATTGTGTTGCTTCTTATTTTTGTTCTTCTTATTTTTGTTCTTCTTATTTTTGTTTTTGTTCTTCTGTTTTTTTTGTTGTTTTTTCTTTTGCTTCTGCTTTTTCTTCTGTTCCTGCTTCTTCTTCATCTTTTTAGCCAGTTCGAGATTGAAACGGGTATCGGGATCGTCGTGTACTTTGAGCGCATTTTCATAAGCAGTGATAGCATGGTCGTATTGTTTCTTTTTGAAGTAAACATTTCCGATGTTGTGGAGGCGCTTCTCCTCATCGACATCACCCCCCTTTGCCCGTTTCCACGTACGAAGTGCTGCATCGAGCTGGCCGGATTTGTAATAGGCATCCCCGAGATCGAAATTGCGTTCGGGCGACGGGCTATCGAGGCGATTCAGGGCATGGATAGTGCGGTTGTAATCTTTGGCCTTGTAGGCATCTTGTGCTGTTTGGATGATTTTAAAATCAGTAAGCCCAGCGTGAGCGGGAGTGAAAAATGAAAAATGAAAAATGAAAAATGAAAAGAGCAAACTTACATGGGTAGATTTTTTCGGTAATGACATTAACCCCAACAACAGTAAAAAGGTCGCAACAGCGAGGAGGTAGACGAACAGTTCCGTGCGTTCTTTGACTTTGATGTTGCCTTGTTTTTGTGTATTGAATTTCGCATGGATCATGTCGGCGAGATGCTGCATGTCACTCTTCCCATTGCCGGCGATGAGGGCATCTCCTCCCGTTTTTTGGGCGATGGATTTGAGTGTATCGTTGCGCTGGGTGATGGCGATGGTACCCTGAGGGGAAGTGACGGGGCGATTGTTTTGATCGAGGACGGGTGCACCTTTTTCGGTACCGACGAGGACACCGTAGAGGGTGATATTTGCTTCTTCGAGGATTGTCTGAAATGAGGCGAGTGCTTTGGGATCGCCACCGTCGGTGACGACGATGAGGATTTTCGGTTTTTTCTTTTCGAGGAAAGTAGTGGCCAGATCACCAAGCGCCTCAAAGTTGGTCGAAGCGAGGTTGATGTAGCTCTCATCCACGCCGTCGAGGATCTGCTTGAGCGCGGCTTTGTCGGTCGTAAAAGGGGCGAGCATGAAGGCTGCGTGGGCAAAAGCTGCCAAGGAAATCTCATCGCCGGGCATGGCATCGAGTAGTTGGCCGATTTTTCGCTTAGCAAACACGAGGCGGTTGGGATAAATATCCCGTGAGCGCATCGAACCGGAGATATCCAGAGCCACCATGGCATCGAGCCCTTTGAGGGCGACGGTACGCTCACCGTGTTCGATCACTGGCCGACCGAGTGCGAGGATCATAAGAAGTACAGCAAAGAGGAGGACGAAGTTGCGAACCCGCACTGGCAGGACGTCACCATCAACGCGCAGACGTTTAAGAACCGCAGTATCAAAGACCCGAGCTACCCCTTCCCGGTTGGTCAGAACCAGTCCGGCAAAGATCACAAACGGCACGAGCATGATCAGCAGAAGATACGGATGAACCCATGACATTATTCGACTCCTTTTGCAGTGCGCAGATAGATAAATCCCAGCAGGCTCAGGATGGCAGCGAGCAGGGGATAGAGATAGTAGTATTCGTATTGGACGATTTTCTTGTGCTTGATTTTACTGGTCTCCATGGCATCGATCTGTGCATAGATTTTCTGAAGAGTTGTCCGATCGGATGCCGCAAAAAACTTCCCTTTCCCAGCGCGTGCCAATGCCTTGAGGTAAGGGGCATTAAAATCGTTGACCGTACCGATCCCGATGGTATAAAGCCGCACCGCACCGTCCTGTACCATTTTGAGTACGGCATCAGCACCGATACGGCTGGCGGTGTCTTCCCCATCGGTGAGGAGGATAGCGATCTTGGTTTTGGCATCGCTTTTGTTGAGGATATTATAAGTCTGCACCAGGGCGTCGTTGATGGCGGTCTTCTGACCGGCCAGTCCGAGACGCTGCATAGCGATGATACTTTTCATGAAGTCATGCTCGAAGGTCAATGGAGAAGCGACAAACGCGGCATCGGCGAAGTTGATGAGACCGAGACGATCGTTTTTGCGTTGTTTGACAAAGTCGGCGAGCACCTCTTTGACGACATCAAATTTACTTTTAAATGGGTTATTGGGATCGAACCCGTACTGGCGCATCGAACCGCTGGAGTCGATCACGAGCATAATGTCACGTCCCCGTTTTTTCGTATCTTTATACTCTCGGGTCATGACGGGTGAGGTGAGGGCAACAAGCAGGGAGACGATCCCAAACCATTTGAGCACATCCAACAGCCGACTGCGGCTGCCGCCCGAATGCAGCAGGGCATGAACGTGGGGGAAATAGATCGCCTGCGTCCGAGCCGGGCACCAGCGGGCACAGATAAGAAACAGGAGAATGATTGCTAGGGCATAGGGGTATTGGAGACTAAAGTGACTCATCGCACGCCTTTAGGAAGAGGTCAAACTGCGCCCGGGCTTCCGGGCTGAGGGGGTCGACTTCTCTTTTGTATTTGTACGCGTCCAGCTCAGCGACCATCTGGCGGTAAAGCTCCTCGAGTCGATCATTGTCGTTCAGAAGCAAACGTCCCAAGCGGGTCGCCTCATAGGCACTCTGTTTGGGGTCATTCCAGTTGATCTGTTTCAACGCGGCGCACCAAGTTTTGCGCTGATTGATGCGACGCAGACCCAGCAGATAGCGGATGAGAAAAAAGGCAGCAACAACCAGAACAATGGCTGCTAGTACGATGAGCCCCCAGTAGAGGTAGAGACTGATGTCGTGGATTTCTACGGGTGGTTTGATGTCGCGTAATTGTTGGGAAACTATCTGTTTGGCTGGCATCATCGCATCCTTTTGAGCAAATGAACAGCAGGGTCTTCGTCGGTGAAGAGCTTGGCGTACCGGATGCCGTTCTGGCGGAATTGGCGGTAGAGCGCCTGATCGTTGGCTTTGAGGGCAGCACGGTAATGTGTCAGCGTGCTATGCCCGATCTCCCCTTCATAGCTGCCGTTCCCCTCGGTGTCGACGAGACGGAGGTAGCCCAGATCCTGCGGGTCTTCTTCGAAGCGATCCCGGACGATGATGGCAAAGACATCGTGTTTTTTGGAGAGCAACCGCAGATCCACCTCGCCGACAAAATCGGAGATCAGAAACATGAGGGATTTTTTGCGGAAGCGGTGAAATGTGGTATCCGTCCAGCCGCGAAAATCACTGTGCAATCCTAGGGGCTGGAAACCAAGTGTTCGCTCAACCTCTTTGGTGACAGCATACATTTTCTTGGAAGGTTTGCTGTGGTGATAGAGCTTATCGGCATAGATGAGGTGGGAAAAGGGATCAAAATTTTTGACCGCAGAAAATCCCAGCATGGAGACGAGCTGGGCGATGTATTCGCTCTTCTGGCAGCAGGTTCCGAAATAGGTCGATCCTCCGAGCATCGTCGAGACGGCGACGTTGAGTTCACGCTCTTCCCGGTAGACTTTGACAAACGGTTTTCCCAGTTTTGCGGTGGTTTTCCAGTCAATCTTGCGGATATCATCGCCGTAGATATACTCCCGCAACTCAGCAAATTCAAACCCCTCACCGTGGAACAATGAAGCGTTGTTGCCGAGCATGTCTCCGAAGACCTGTTTTTTGGTTTTCAGGAGGATGCGTTTGGCTTTTATTTTTGTAGAGGGTAGAGGGTAGAGGGTAGAGGGTAGATCTTTGCTCATTGTTGTCCCTTTGATTGCAAGTATTTTTTGTAGCCTTTGATCATTTTGAGGATTTTATTGGATTCTTTTACCCATTGCATACCGGTTTCCTTTTTGATAAATCCTGCCTCTATTTCGATGTAAAGTTGTGTGATCAGTTCAGCAACTGACCCTTCGGAAATTTCCATGTACCTAAGATTTTCGGCAAGTGAATCCTTCTCGAGGCCTTCAGCGATATTACTTCCGATGGAGAGAGCACTGCGTGTGATTTGATCTTTGAAACCAAATTCACGGTTGCCGTCAAAATGCTGATACAGATCAACGCTCAAACGACACGCCCGTTTCCAAACATCCAACTTTTCACACTTCATAAATCTACCTTCTACCCTCTACCTTCTATTTTCTCATTCTACGGAATCGGAACCGCCCGTAACACTTTCTCAATGACATAATCCTGATCGATCCCCTCGGCCTGGGCTTCGTAGCTCATGATGATGCGGTGGCGGAGTACCTCTTTGGCAATGTAGGCGATCTCGATGGGGGAGACGTAGTCTTGGTCTTTAAGGTAGGCGATGGCGCGGCTGGCCTTGTACATGTCGATGCTGGCACGGGGGCTGGCACCGTATTCGATGTAGTCGGCGATTTCGCTGATGCCGTATTTTTCTGGCTCGCGGGTAGCGAAGATGAGCTCGACGATGTAGCGTTCGATCTCCTCATCCATGTAGACTTGCTTGGCTTCCTGTCGCAGGCGGTCAAGGTCTTCGATCGTAGCGACTTGTTCGATCTGTCCGAAGCTGTTGTTGGCGACACGTCGAGCGATTTCAAGCTCCTCCTCACGAGTATTGTACCCCACGACGATCTTCATCATGAAGCGGTCGAGCTGGGCTTCAGGAAGTTCGTAGGCGCCTTCCTGCTCAACGGGGTTCTGGGTCGCCATGACCAGAAACGGCAGGGCGATTTTGAACGTCTCATCCCCGATGGTCACCTGCCGCTCCTGCATCACTTCGAGCAATGCCGACTGGACTTTGGCTGGGGCACGGTTGATCTCATCCGCGAGCAGCAGGTTGGTAAAGATCGGGCCGTGCTTGATCTTGAAGCTGTTGTTGCTCGGGTCGTAGATCTCGGTACCGATAATGTCGGAGGGGAGCAGGTCAGGGGTGAACTGCACTCGCTTGAAGTCAAGTCCGAGGGTCTTGGCCAGTGCATTGACCGCCGTGGTCTTGGCCAGTCCGGGGACGCCTTCGAGGAGGATATGCCCTCGGGTCAGCAGACCGGTGAGCAGTCCTTCGACCATCTTCTCCTGTCCGACGAGGACTTTGCCTATCTCATGTTTGATATTCTGGATTGTCTCCACGATGCACGCTCCTGTACTTGATTGATGGTCGAAGTGTATCGGGTGGAGGTTAATTGAAGTTAAATATGGTATGATATACATACCCGATCTACATAGGAGATGCACATGTCTGCTATCTATAATGAAAGTGCCCCCAAAAAAGCAACCAATGTCACGATCAATTCGGACTTGCTCCAAAAAGCCAAAGCCTACAAAATCAATATCTCTAAAAACTTCGAAGCTTATCTCGCTGAAGTCGTTCGCAAGAGAGAAGAACAGCAATGGCTTGAAACAAACAAAGAAGCGATCGATAAGCAGAATGAGCGGATAGAAAAATATGGAAGTTTCTCCGATGGGATCAGGAGATTTTGATGGCGCAGTTTGATCTGTATCACAATCGCGGTGACAACAGCGAGTTGTTTCCTTATCTTCTGGATATCACCCATGAAATCAACTCACTTTCCCAGCTCAGAGTGGTCATCCCTCTGTGCGGTGACGGCCACCACGTCACGCATCTAAATCCCGTTTTTGACGTGGGCGGTCAGGAGCTGTATCTCTCCACAATGGACATCGCCGGTATTCCGGTTGCGATGCTGGGTGATGTGGTGGGTAGTCTGGCAGAGAGCCGCACGGAGATTGTGGATGCTTTGGATTTTTTGGTGAGTGGGTTTTGATGAAGGGGTGTTGTGTCTTTGAAAAGGGTGGATATTCAACGTCAGACCCCTATAAAGAAAAAATGAAAAACCCCGGATTTAAATTCATAGTGCAATTTCACCACTAGAAAATTCTATCTAAAACCTCCTAAGAAGCTTTCATCCCAAATCCGTAAATAGCCAAGCCCATCAACCCAAAAATATCAAGAAGGCGATGATTTTAGAATCTACCACTCCATAAAAGGAGATAGCTTATTGTATTTTGTAAGGATGTGTCTTGTTGCTGGAGA
>JALVWV010000237.1 GCA_027023145.1 Campylobacteraceae bacterium
GTTCCGCTTCACCCTCCCCGATCACGATTTTGTCAAGACACTCGTAGTACACACCACTGGTCTTGACCTCTCCACGTATCTTAAAATGGAAGATGATGAGTTGGTTGCTTCCCTGCGAAAGATCAAAGAGGAACACATCACCCAACGCCAAGAACAGATCGATACGTTTCTTGCCGAACTTTTTGCCCGCCCCCACCCCTGGCTGAGCCCCGAGCAGATCGAGAGCCACCTGCGCCGGATGCCGCCGGAAGGAGAGCTGTGGCATACGCCGATCGATTTCATGGTCTGTGAAGCGATTGTCCACCGGATCGACCCCGATCTGAACCTCATCAGCCGCCACGATTCCTACATCATCGAACAATCCAAAACACTCAATGTCCACGACCGCACCATCCCCTACCGCATCAGTGTCGCGTATGGAAAGCCCCTCTGCTACGCCACGATCTGGCGAGGAAAACCTCTCCCCATTATCGAGGATCTTGCAGCGGTCAAAGAACAAACACTGGCGCATTTTGATGAGGCACTTCGAGAACTCTACGATGAAGCAAAGCTCCTGACAATAGGGCTTGAGATATCAGATGATATTGTATGGGATCATATACTTCAGTTCCTCGAACCCCAGCTTATCACTTCCGAAGACCTCAAAATCAAGGGTAAAACCCTCCGGCGTATCCTCTACCATTTCGGTGAGTATCTCCAGCCGCTTCGAGAGAAGAAGAAGCGTGAAGAGCTCCTAGCCAAAACGATCCGGGATTTCAAACAGCTCTTCCCCCTCGCCCGCTCACTCAAACGCAAAATCATCTTCCACGCCGGTCCTACCAACAGCGGCAAGACGTACGCCGCGATGGAGCACCTCCGTGCCGCTCAGACGGGCTACTACCTCGCGCCACTCCGGCTGCTGGCATTGGAAGGTTATGAGTCGCTGCGGGAACACGGCATCGCCGCCTCTCTCATCACCGGTGAAGAGGAGATCCTTGATGAAGAGTCCACCCACATCAGCTCCACCATCGAAATGCTCAACTTCGAAGCCGATGTCGACTGTTGTGTGATCGACGAGATCCAGATGATCGCCGACCGCGACCGGGGCTGGGCGTGGGCCAATGCCCTCATCGGTGCCCCGGCACGGACGATCATCCTCACCGGTTCAGTCGATGCCGTCTCCGCCGTCTCCGAACTGGCAGCCTATCTTGAGGAAGAGCTGGAGGTGATTATGTTTGAGCGCAAAAACCCTCTCGAAGTCCTCCCGCGCCCTGTCCCACTCAAAAAGATCAAACCCCTTACCGCCGTGGTCGCCTTCTCCCGCAAGGAAGTCCTTGCCTACCGCCAGCGGCTGAGCCCCCACCACCGCGTCTCGGTGATCTACGGCAACCTCTCCCCCGAAGTGCGCCGCGAAGAAGCCCGCAAATTCCGAGAAGGCGAGAGCGACATCCTCGTCGCCACCGACGCCATCGCCATGGGACTCAACCTTCCCATCCGCACCCTCCTCTTCGCCCGAGACAACAAGTTTGACGGTCTACGCCGCCGGCAGCTGACCACCACCGAAATCCTCCAGATCTCCGGACGTGCCGGACGATACGGGATGCACGAACATGGCTACGTTGGCGCCCTCGATGCCCCTACCCTCGAGACCATCACTGCCAAATTTCACGCCCCCCTCCCTGACATCAAGCTCCCCTTCTCTGTAATGGCCAGCCTTCACCATGTGATGCTCATCGGAGAGATCCTCGAGACAGATGATCTGCTGCACATCCTCACCTTTTTTGCCGACAACATGGAGTTTGACGGCCCATTCCAGGCCGCCAACATCGAGTCAATGCTCGAAATCGCCGAGATTGTGGGGAATTACCAGCTTGATCTGCGCTCCCGCTACCATTTGGCTACCGCTCCGGTGAGTATCAATTCCCCCTACATCGAAT
>JALVWV010000238.1 GCA_027023145.1 Campylobacteraceae bacterium
CCGCGCAGGGTGCGCAATTGCGCACCTTCTGACGATCACATTGCGGGGATATTTTGACAAATCACGTTGCGATTGTGGTGTGCTGTTGCACACCCTGCGCGACAAAACGGGACTAAAGTCCCTGCTCCATTCACTATTCATACGCAACACATTCTCTTCGGGGCTTGGACTTCAGTCCAACCAAACGCGCAGCGTATATTATGGGGTTAAAACCCCAGCCCCTGTCTTTGGTCGGCTGAAGCCAACCCTACGGTATTCTTTGGCTGCCGTACCTTTCCACGTAGGGTGCGCAATTGCGCACCTTCCAACGGTCACATTGCGGGGATATTTTGACAATGTGCGTTGCGATTGTGGTGTGCTGTTGCACACCCTACGCGACCATCAATCATAAAAACGTTGCCAAACAACGCATACCAAAATTCCTAATTCCTAATTCCTAATTCCTCATTCCTAATTTTCCTTTATCTTCCCCCGATAAAACGCTTCCGCCTTGGGTTTGCCTCTGTTTTTATAATACTCCGCCAACTCTTCATTTCGTATGTTGTCTCGCTGCCGCAGGCGCTCCATCAGTGCGGCCACCCGGCTGCGATACGGGGAGAGGATGCTATATTCGGCGAGATAGCGTTTTGCTTCGAGGCGTGCCTGATCGGCGATCCGATCATCATGCTCCCGGTCATACCGATAAAAGAGGATTTTCAAATGGAGATAATCCACCTCATCCCGCTCTTTGCCCGAGGGAAAATCCCGATGATACTCATCGCAGTAAAATTGCGCGAGGAGAAACTCCCCTTTGTCAAAATGGCTTCGGATCAGAGAGACAATCATCCCCGGGATCTTCGGTGAGCCCTCGTGTGTCTCTCGAAAAGCCACATAAGCATCATCGCTCACCTTGGCTGATGATGCGATCGGGGTCGTCGCATTGCTCTCGACCACCTCTGGCATGGTCGGCGCACATCCACTGCTCCACAGAGCCGCCAACACGACCACGATTCCCCGCCACGTCATCGCGTCACGATCCATTCTGATCGACGATCTGGGCATAGCCGGTTTCGCGGGCGATTGTGATCTTCAGATCACTGGACCCATCTTCAAACCCAAAGGTGATCGTACAGTCAGCAGCCATCAGTTTGGCGAAGTCATTTGTGGCACCGAAAATATCAGCATACGGTCGCCCAAGATGATCAAATGCCACATGCTTTTTAGTCGAGCACCCTCCAGAAAACGTCACGGAATTGACTCCGTATTTTTTGCCAATAAAAATATTGGGAGACTCATCATCTTCATCCAAAGTGGCATCAGCACCTGTATGATACATGTATTTCCCATTGGCTGGATCGATAGCCGTATCAACTTTTTTTATATCGTTACCGATCTTTGACATATTGCTTGCAATGGTATAAAACCATCGGGTTTTTCCCGAAACAGTATATTGAGAAAAACGGATCTGCCACAACGTCATTTGCCAAGTCCCATCGTCAGGATCCGTCTTATCATCCATCAATGCCAGATGCTGCGTGTACCGGATCGCTGAGAGGATATTGTCCCCCGCCTCCTGCCGAAAATCCTGCTGCATCCGGGGGAGGGCCATGGCCACAAGGATACCGAGCACTACGATCACCATCACCAGTTCGAGCATTGTAAATGCTGGTTTTTTCATCTGAGTTCCTTTGGGTTTCCCTTGTCACGTGGGGTGATTATAGCATATTTATGATATAGGGAACCAAATCATTTTGACCTCCCATGCTTCAAATATAGTCAAATTCACATTTTTTTACCTTTTTTTACCTTGTTTGACAAAAATATGACTTTTTTACGGTATAATACGTCAGATGGGACTCTCTCCCTTTATTAAGAATGCGACCAAAGGAGCATACAATGAAACGGTTAGCAAGCATACTTTCGGTG
>JALVWV010000239.1 GCA_027023145.1 Campylobacteraceae bacterium
GGGTGGTGCTGTCGAGTTTGGGTGCCCGCCACCAGCTGACGGCGGTACTACCGATCCAGAGGATGAAGAGGAAGATGGCAATCTCTCGGAGGATGCGGAGGAGTTTGGGGGTCATGGTGGGCTCTTTATTGTAATATGCTGTCGATGATACCCAGTATGCGGCTGAGTGTCTTTTGATTGGCTTTTTCGATAAATTTGATCTTTCGTGAGCGGTAATCGATCGATTTCATCTGCTCGGACATGATAAAGCCGGTAATGTTGTCGCTCTCTACGGCGATGTGAAAAGGAGAATGTCTGTTTGTGTTGGTGATCGGGCAGGCAAAAGCAAGTCCGAGGTGTTGATTGAATGTTTGGTTGCTGATGATGATCGCAGGTCGTCTTCCTTTTTGTTCGTGTCCACTCTGTGGATCAAAACTTAGCGCAACGATGTCTCCTTGCTCGGGAATGTAGGTTACCATTCCTCTGACCCCACTTTCGTATCAAATTCTTCATGTGCTTTGTAATCGGCGGGAAGCTGTTTGACTAGATCGTGAATGTCATATTTTTCACGCACGTGCTTGAGGGGCTTGAGGACAATTTTTTGATTTTTGATCAGGACGTTTACTTTGTCACCGATCGATAAATGCAGTGCGTTTATGACCTCCTTCGGGAGCCTCAAGCCCTGTGAGTTGCCCCAGCTTGAAATCGTGGCTGTCATGATAAATCCTTCTGATTGTATATCCGAAGTATATCATATGTATTTGCGGGTGTCAAATGGGTGGGTACTTCTCTGATATTTTACAAAAGGGGCTGCGGCTTTAACCCCACTATGCGGCTGAAGCCGCATCCCCAGTGAACATCGTTTTCTCTTAGGACGCACTTTTGATCATGGGAATGGCGCTGAGGAGTTTTTGGGTGTAGGGGTGCTCTGGGTTGGCGAAGAGGGCGTCGACGGGCTTGGCTTCGACGATCTGGCCGTAGTACATGACGACGATGCGGTCGGAGATGTGCTCGACGACGCTGAGGTCGTGGGAGATGAAGATGTAGGTCAGGTCAAACTCCTCCTGTAGATCGAGCAGGAGGTTGAGCACCTGAGCCTGGATCGAGACATCGAGGGCGCTGACGGGTTCGTCGCAGACGATCACCTCGGGGTTGAGTGCGAGGGCGCGGGCGATGCCGATGCGTTGGCGTTGGCCGCCGGAGAACTGGTGGGGATAGCGGTCGTACCAGTCGGGTGCCATGCCGACTTTTTCCATCAGATAGCGGACACGCTCTTCGATCTGGGCCGCGGTCATGTCGGTGTTGAGGGTGAGCGGTTCGCCGATGATGCGGCCTACTTTCCATCGGGGGTTGAGGGAGGAGTAGGGGTCCTGGAAGATAATCTGTACTTTGGATCGGTACGTACTCAGTTCGTCTCCGTGCAGTTGGGTGATGTCCTTCCCTTCGAACGTGATCGTCCCGTCGGTGGGCTCTTCGATCTTGAGGAGGAGCTTGGCGGTGGTGGATTTGCCGCAGCCGCTCTCACCGACGAGGCTGAGCACTTCCCCTTTGCGCACCTCGAAGGAGATGTCGTCGACGGCTTTGACGATCTTGGGCTCCTTGAACATCCCGAGGTTGATCTCGTAATATTTTTTCAAGTGTTGGACTTTGAAAACAACATCGCTCATCGGATCTCCTTGGGGAAGGCAAGATAATCGACCGTATCGTCGACCGTATCGAGCCGGGATTTGCGTGGGGTGACGCCCGGTCGGGGGATGGAGTGGAGCAGGGCACGGGTGTAGGGGTGGCGCGGATCGTTGAAGAGTTCTTTGGCGCTGGCCTTCTCCACGATGTGCCCCCGGTACATCACCACCACCTCGTCGGCAATCTGTGAGACGACTGCGAGGTCATGGGTGATGAAGAGGAGGGAGGTACCTTTTTTCTCC
>JALVWV010000240.1 GCA_027023145.1 Campylobacteraceae bacterium
ATATTTATCATGCCGGAGCCGACGCCTGGTTCAGAGCCAAGCTGGTTCGGCTCTTTGTTGACTGTCCGGGATAAGACCGAAATTAGCCGGGACAAAGTGGTTGCTCACTTGGAGGAAAACGGCATCCAGACCAGAATGCTTTTTGCCGGCAATCTGTTAAGACATCCCTGTTTTGATAAAATGAGATCATCCGGCCCAGGATTCAGAGTAGCGGCTGACTTGAACAATACAGATACATTGATGAATAATACCTTTTGGCTTGGAGTATATCCGGGCATGACGGCAGATATGACTGATTTTATTCTTGAGCAGGTAAAGAAAATTGCCGGATAAACAAGCAAAACCATGCGTTCTCATAACTGGAATCACCGGTTTTTTAGGGAGTCGCCTTGCGCAAACCTTGGTCGCAGAGGGGTATGCTGTTATCGGCCTGAAAAGAAGATCCTCATCTTTTGCAAGAATTGAAAAAATATTACCTGTTGTAACCCTTTACGATGCCGATGATTTAGACTGTGCCCAAATTTTCTGTGAACATCAAAACATAGAAACAGTAATTCACACCGCAGCTTGTTATGGTCGACATGGAGAGAGTGATTTTCAGGTTTTTTTGGCAAATACCACTCTTGCCCTGCAAATTCTTGAGGCGACAATCTCAGCCGGAGTAAGAGCCTTTGTGAATTGCGACACCTCACTTGATAAATATGTCAACGCATATTCCCTGTCAAAGAGACAGTTCTCTGAATGGGGCAGGTTCCTGGGCGAATGCGGTAAGATTACATTTTTTAATATCCATCTGGAACATTTTTTTGGGCCGGGTGATGATAACTCAAAATTCACTACCTACATCATAAAAAGCTGTCTTGACAATGTCCCGGAGATAAAGTTGACAAAAGGTGAGCAACTGCGGGATTTTATATTCATAGATGATGTAGCAAGTGCGTTTACTGTTCTGCTGGCAAACATAAGTAAGTTCACAAACTCTTTTGTCGAGTTTGACCTTGGAAGCGGCAAGGCTATTACGATAAAAGAATTTGTTCAACTGGTACGGGAAATTCACGGTTCTCAAACCGACTTAAACTTTGGCGCAGTTCCATATCGGCAGGATGAGGCAATGTTTACTCAGGCAGATCTTTCTTTTTGGCATAAATTAGGCTGGCAGCCTCTTTATTCCCTGCGGCAGGGGCTGGAGCAAACCATGTAGGGTTTTTAGTGTCAGGAAAAAAGTGCTTGTTTAAGACGTGGGGGGGGGGTTGTCTGGGCTATCCCCTTTCATATTGGACACGAAAAATGTTTGGCTATATCCGAGTTTCTCAAACGGGATTTATGCGTAAATCCCTTGCAGTTCAAGGTTGTGCAAGCAAATATATGTGCAAGCCCTGAAGGGGGCACTGCTCGCCAAAACTGCATTGTTGTCCCTCCTCAACCTCAGGTTCAAAAGCTAACAGGGGCTTTTAGCTTGCAACTTAATTCAACAATGGGCTTTTGAGAAATCCGGATAGACCCATTTTTTTTCAAATCCATGGCGCATTGTTGCAAACAGAGCATCAGCATTCAGGTCCTTGCGCAACCTGATTTTCTCGATATGTGCAGATTTCCTGATGCTGGCTTTCACGAGCGTCCTGATTTGATTTGACATTGGTGCCTCCTTGTAAGTTATTGTTTTTCTTGTAAAAAGGCAAAAAAATCGCTAACTCATTGATATATCAAGAAAAAATTGAATTTTTACCAATATTTTTCACAATGTTTACGAAAGATATTTTAATTGATGGCGCTATTGCGACGTTTAAGCCCTATTCGGGAATTGCTGGTGTAAAATTAACCATTGCGGGTATAACATAATGAAATTATTGGTTACAGGCGGATGCGGATTTCTGGGCAGCAACCTTG
>JALVWV010000241.1 GCA_027023145.1 Campylobacteraceae bacterium
GTATGGTAGGTGCCTTCGGGGTCAAATCCCCACCGCTTGCGTAACCAGTCGTAGGTGATGAGGGTGGCGCAGCGGGTGGTGTCAAGGGTGTACCACTCCGCGTGCCTTTCTGCGATATTTTTTCCTGTACCGTGGTGGTCAAGCAGTTGAAGGCCGGCACCGACGTGAGCAGCTTCTCTCTCGATCCATTTGGCTTCTTTGGCGGTGAGGTTGAGATCAGTAATGAGGATCAGGCGCTCATCAGCGGTTTTGTTGATGTATTGATCCCGTTCGATCTGGGCGATGATCTCTTCGAGGCGAGCGGTGACTTCCGGTCCATAGTTTGCGTTGTAGTAATGTCCGTGCTCAAACACCTGTTGTGTGAGATACTGGCATCCGTACCCGTCGAGGTCAATGTGGGAGAGATGGTAGAGCTGCGTCATGCGATCTTCCGGGGATCGGTAAAGATTTGATCGAGGGTCAGTTCGCGGAGGAAGAGGTCGATTCGCATCTGGAAACGGGTCAGAAACGGTGAGATGGCACAGTCTCCGATGATCCCATTCGGGCACGTATCCCCATACTGGGTACAGTCAAAGACGGTGGCCGCTTTGCCCTCAGCAGCAAGGATGATGTCGTAGACTGAGATGCCCTCTAGGTCACGCTCGAGGGCAAACCCCCCATGGGCACCCCGGTGCGAGACAATGATCTTCTCTTTGGCTAGGCTCTGGAGAATTTTGGCGAGGAAACTCTTGGGGATGCAGAGCTCCCGGGCGAGATGTTCGGCTCCAAGGGGACGATCCGCCTGGCGGATTTTATCGAGAGAGAGGAGGGCGTATTCGCTGGCGCGCGTCAGTAGCATGGACAACCTTTCGAGGTTACGATGATGTAATTAAGAGTATTTTACTCTAATATGGTTTAAGGGTACCCTTGACCATCTCCCCCTTTATCTCTCTCGAAGTTTTCGAGTGTATAATTGCACTCCAAATTAACTACCAATCAGGAGGTCATTATGGCTTTGGATTCGGCGAAAAAACAAGAAATTGTCGCTAAATACGGACGCAGTGAGAACGATACAGGTTCTACAGAAGTACAGATTGCTTTGCTTACAGAGCGCATTGCTTATCTGACAGAGCACCTTAAAATCAACAAGAAAGACCACTCTTCACGCCTGGGTCTCCTCAAGCTTGTCGGTCAGCGCCGTCGCCTCATGCGCTACCTGCGCAAGAGTGATTTCGCCCGCTACACCGCGATCAAAGAAGCCCTTGGCTTGCGTAACTAATTTTTCTTTCTTTGGGTGCGCTTTGGGCGCGCCCATTCTTTCCTCCCTTCTTTTTTCTCGCTTTATTGAAAATGTTAAGCATCCCGCGTAGGATGTGCAACAGCACACCATGAGGTTTATAAGGGGCTGGGACTTCAGTCCCACAAAACGCGACTGAAGTCGCGTCCCCAAGTAAGTTTTCTCGCTGTATTTTGGTGCGCAATTGCGCACCCTGCTCGTTGGAAATGTAAAATACCTCTATTATATGTGAGCCATAATGACTAAACTTTATTTTGCATATTTTATAAACTTCACTTGACAAACTACCACTCAATATACTATAATCTCTCTAAAGATCATACAAAGGAGACAATTATGAGCGATCCCAAAGAAAACAAAGACCCCGAAGTGGTTGAGGAGACACAGGAAGAAACGGTAGAAGAAGAGGTCGAACTGACCCCTGAAGAGCAGTGTCAAGCTGATCTCGCCGAAGCCAAAGCTGCTTTGGCTGAAGCTGAGGAAAAGGTGTTGCGCATCCATGCGGACTTTGAAAACAGTAAGAAACGCCTAGAGAAGGACAAAGCCAATGCCGTGGCGTTTGCCAATGAATCGTTTGCGAGTGATATGTTGAGTATTCTTGATTCATTCGAGAGTGCATTTGCTTCGATCGACCAGATCGACACTGAAGATGCCGCCGAAGCATTGGATAAGATCAAGGAGGGATTGGAGTTGACCTACAACCAGACCCTCAGCGTCCTCAAAAAGCACGGGGTCGAGGAGGTTGCCCATGAGGGAGAGTTTGACCCCGAAGTGCATCAGGCAATCATGCAGGTTGAGAGTGATGAGCATGAGCCAGGTCAGGTCGTTCAAGTAATGCAAAAAGGATACAAGATGAAAGACCGTACCCTCCGTGCTGCGATGGTGAGTACGGCAAAATAAGGGTATTATGAGCGATTGCAACTCAGGTTGCATCGTTTTTGTGAGAAACACCCTATAATACGAACAAATAAAACCCACAGGAGTCTATCATGAGTAAACCAATCGGAATCGACCTCGGAACTACCAACTCAGCTGTCGCCATCTACGAAAACGGCGAAGCGAAAATCATTGCCAACAAAGAGGGGAAAAACACGACCCCCTCTGTCGTTGCCTTTACGGACAAAGGTGAAGTGCTCGTCGGAGAGACCGCCAAACGCCAAATGGTAACCAACCCGGAGAAAACCGTCTATTCGGTCAAGCGTGTTATGGGATTGATGTGCGATGAATCCAAAGCCAAAGAAGCCAAAGAGCGCCTGCCGTACCACGTGACGGATAAAAACGGGGCATGTGCCATCGAAATCGACGGTAAAACGTACACTCCTCAGGAAATTTCTGCCAAAATCCTTATGAAGCTCAAGGAGGATGCAGAGTCTTATATGGGAGGTACCGTGACCGATGCGGTCATCACCGTCCCAGCGTACTTCAACGATGCTCAGCGTAAAGCGACCAAAGAAGCCGGTACCATTGCGGGCTTGAATGTCTTGCGGATCATCAACGAGCCCACGGCGGCAGCCCTCTCCTACGGATTGGAGAAGAAAGAGAGCGAAAACATTGCTGTTTATGACCTCGGAGGTGGTACATTTGATGTGACCATCCTCGAAACCGGTGATGGTGTTGTCGAAGTCCTCTCAACGGGCGGGGATGCCTTCCTCGGTGGAGATGACTTTGACAACCGTGTTGTGGATTACATTGCTGGTGAGTTCAAGAGTGAGCAGGGGATCGACATCAAAGCGGATATTATGGCGCTTCAGCGTCTCAAAGAGGCAGCCGAAAATGCCAAAAAAGAGCTCTCGTCGGCTACAGAAACGGAGATCAACCTTCCGTTTATCACCGCCGATGCGACCGGCCCCAAGCACCTCGTGATGAAACTCACCCGTGCGAAATTTGAGTCCCTGATCGAAGATTTGGTACAAAAAACCATCACCAAGATCGATGAAGTGCTCAAGGATTCAGGTTTGAGCAAGAATGAGATCAAAGAGGTTGTCATGGTCGGTGGATCGACCCGCGTACCGATGGTACAAGAGAAAGTCAAAGCCTACTTCGGTAAAGAGCTCAACAAATCGGTCAACCCCGATGAAGTCGTAGCCGTCGGTGCGGCGATTCAGGGTGGTGTCTTGAGTGGAGATGTCAAAGATGTACTTTTGCTGGATGTAACCCCTCTGAGTCTTGGGATTGAGACTCTTGGTGGCGTGACCACCAAAGTGATCGAAAAAGGTACCACCATCCCGGTCAAAAAGTCTCAGACGTTTTCCACTGCTGAAGATAACCAGCCAGCAGTGAGCATTCACGTCGTCCAAGGTGAGCGGGAGTTTGCCAAAGACAACAAGTCACTCGGTATGTTTGAACTCAGCGGCATTTCTCCTGCTCCGCGCGGTGTGCCTCAGATCGAAGTAACCTTTGATATCGATGCCAGCGGTATCCTCACTGTCAGTGCTGAAGACAAAGCAACCGGAAAATCGCAGGAGATCAAGATCACCGGTTCGAGCGGATTGAGCGAGGATGAGATCCAGCGGATGGTACAGGAAGCGGAGGCCAATAAAGCCGAAGACGAGAAGCGCAAAGCCCTCGTCGAAGCCAAAAACCAAGCCGACGCGCTGGTGCATCAGACCCGCAAGGCTCTTGATGAGCTTGGAGACAATGCCGATGCTGCGCTCAAGGACGAAGTGGCCAAAGTCACTGGCGAGATCGAAGCCGTCCTCAAAGACGACAACGCCACCAAAGAGCAAGTTGATGCCAAAGTCAATGAGCTCAACACCGTCGCCCAAAAAGTTGCCCAAGCGGCTGCTGCCAATCAGCAGGCTGGCGGTGCTGCTGCCGGGGAACAGAAGCCAGCAGACGATGATGTAATCGACGCAGAAGTCGAGTAAATTTTCGCCCTTTTCCTGCTCCGAAGCTTGTGGCTCTCGGAGTGGAATTCGATTCAACCTTCTTTTTAGATATTATTGACCAATCAGCTCCCGGTGCTCAACCATCGCACACATATTCTGAACGACATTCATCCCAGCAGCTTTGGCTTTTTCGGCAGCTTCGTTATTGACGATGCCAATTTGGCTCCAAAAGACTTTGACATCCCCCCGGGCGATACAAGCATCTGCTATGGCATCGAGAGCTGCCGGTTTACGAAAGATGACGACCATATCGATCTTGGCATCGATTTCAGGCAATGAACGGTAAACTTTGCGTCCGTAAAAATCGTCCCCTTTTGGGTAGATAGGAAACACATCATAGCCATGCTCAATGAGGTATTTGGTCACTTTGTGGCTGTCTTTGGTCGGGTTGGGCGAGGCGCCGACGACGGCGATAGTTCGGGTCTCTTCGAGGTAACGCTTGACTTCGGCTTCGTTGCTGTTGACGCGGGGAAATTCACATTCGACTTTTTCCATAATTTTCCTTAGATTAGATATAATGCGCTCATTATTACTCAGGAAAGATAATGCTCAACTTAAATGCCATCCAAAATGCCGCCAATCGCCTCGAAGAGGTCATCCACCATACCCCCATGTCCCATGCCCCGATCCTCAGTGAAATGACCGGGCTGGAGATTTACATCAAAAAAGAGAATCTCCAGCGTACCGGCTCGTTCAAACTCCGAGGGGCGTTTAATAAAATCGCTACTCTTATCGAAGCGGACCGTCGCAATGGGGTCGTAGCTGCAAGTGCTGGCAATCATGCTCAGGGGGTAGCATTTGCCGCCAAGCACTTCGGGATCGACGGGACGATCGTCATGCCTGAGTCCACTCCGCTGACCAAAGTGATGGGGGTCAAGGAGCTAGGCTCTGAAGTGATTCTTCACGGGACCAACTACGATGAAGCCTATGCATATGCGACTGGCTATGCCAGAGAACATGGCAAAGATTTCGTCCACCCTTTTGCCGACGAAGAGGTGATGGCAGGGCAGGGGACAATTGCATTGGAGATGCTCGAGCAGCTTCCTGAGCTTGATGCGATCGTGGTGCCTGTTGGTGGAGGGGGACTCATCTCCGGGATGGCTACAGCTGCCAAAGCCCTCAAGCCAGAGATTACCATCATTGGGATTTCAGCCGAAGGGGCTCCGGCGATGAAACAATCCTACGATGCTGGGCGCCCCATCGACACCACCAGTGTCCGCACTATTGCCGACGGGATCGCAGTGCGGGATACTTCGCCGGTGACACTGGAGTATATTCTGAATCATGTGGATATCTTCGATACCGTCTGTGAAGATGAGATTGCCAATGCGATCCTGTTTCTCCTCGAGCGCCAGAAATTACTGGTCGAAGGGGCTGGATCGGTCGGGATCGCGGCAGCGATGCATCGGCACTTGATGGATCTGCCGAAAGGGAGCCGGGTCGGGATCGTCCTCAGCGGGGGCAATATCGATGTCACGATGCTCTCTCTCATCATCGAAAAAGGTCTCATGAAGTCGTACCGTAAGATGAAGCTCGTTATTACCCTGGTGGATAAGCCCGGTGCCCTCATGCACTTGACCGATGCGCTGCGCACCGTGCAGGCGAACATCGTCCAGATTGGTTATGACCGCACCTCGACTGACTTGGAGTTCGGCGATGCCCATGTGACGGTCGCACTTGAGACCAAAGGCAAGGAGCACCAAGAAGAGGTGCGCCGAACGTTGCGCGAGAATGGTTTTCCTTTCAGAGAAGAGCATTGAATATGACCAAATATACCGTAGGGATCGATCTGGGATCCAATACACTGCGAGCTGCGGCATACAACTGTACCACAGGAATGTTTGAGGTGACATACGGCACGATCGTCAAGACTGCTGATGGACTGGCTCAGACCGGACGTATCTCTGATGGCGCAGTCCAGCGGGTGATTACCGGGCTGAATGCAATGCAGGAGGCAATTGATTTTTCCGAAGCCTCAGTGCGTGCCGTGACGACCGAAGCGATGCGTCGGGCGGGCAATGCCGGGGAAGTGCTGGCACGGATTGCCGGGGAGACAGGTGTTGCTTTTGATGTGATCGACGGTGAAGAAGAGGCACGGTTGACCCTTTCGGCGGTGCGCCATCGCCTGAAACAACTCACACCGGACGCCACCGATGAGAGCCTGGCTCTTGTAGATATTGGCGGAGGATCGACGGAACTGATTTTTGCTTATCCGGACGGGACGATCGTCTTACAGAGTTTTCCGCTGGGGATCGTGACTCTTTCACAGAGTCATGCGGATCTCGATGCTATTGATGAAGCCTTGCCAGAAGTGATGCTCCCCATCGAGCGCTTCGTCGCCGAAGTGTATGTCGACGGGGGTCGCCCCGACCGCTTCGTCGCCACCGCCGGGACACCGACGAGTGTGGCGTCGATGCAGCTGGGGATGGAGTACGACACCTACGATCCGAAGCGGATCAACGGTACTGAGCTGAGCATCCACGCCCCCCGTTATTATCTTGACAAGCTTTTGGCTATGCCGATGGATCAGCGTGAACGCACCGTCGGGGTAGGGCGGGCGGATTTGGTCACGGCGGGGATACTAATCTTTGACCGGTTGTATCGGATACTGGGGTTTGAAGCGTGTACGGTGATCGACGACGGGTTGCGGGAAGGGGTGGCGCTGTCGTTGTGTGGGTAGGTGTTGCGTGTTAAGTACTATGTGTTACGTTTTTTTGAGTTGAAGCCCAAATTTTGATACAAGGAAAAGATTTTGGCATGTGTAAATGAGTGGAAAATGAGAAAGTATATATTTTTGCTTATGTTTATGACTGCAAGTCTGTATGCAGGTAATCATGTTGATACGGTGGTTCAGGACTTTATGCAAAGAAGCGGAGTCGTCGGTATGTCGGTAGCTGTGGTAAAAAAAAGGAAAAATTGTTTTTGCCAGAGGATACGGTATGGCAAACAGATCAACACAGGAAAAAGTTGCTCCTTCCCATCAATTTAGAATTGCCAGCATTACAAAGCCGATAACAGCAGCAGCCATTATGAGATTGGTTCAGGAGGAAAAAATCAAACTGGAGGATAGAGTGTTTGGTGACTCCAGGCACAAAGGTATTTTGACATTGGATTATGTGAGATATGGGAAAATAGTACCCAATGATCATTTGTTTGATATCAAAGTGATCCATTTACTGGAACATACCAGTGGAAACTGGTACAACAAAAAACGCTCAGTACTTACAAACACACGATACAAGGGATTGAAATTTATCCACCATGTGTTGGCAAAACAAAAAAGAGATAATTTTGATCTCTTTGAAGCGGGTGAAGAATACAAATATTCTAATTTTGGCTACTATGTTCTGGGACTTATTATAGAAGCAAAAACCAATATGAAATACGAAGACTATATACGCAATGTTTTATTGGCCGATTATCCGACAATAGATTTTTATCCCAAAAGCAAATTTACGAATAATGAAGTCAAGTACTATCCCGGCAAAAAAAGATTATATTCCAATGGTACGGTGGCAAAACTTTTCAGTGCAGGAGGGGTTGTGTCCTCCGCTGCCGATCTTGCAATGTTTGGCTCACAATTTGATACAGACAACTTTGGCGGTATCAATAATTTGGGATTAAACAAACACAGTGTTAATCTCATAAAAACTCCCCAGACGCAAGGTGCTAAAAAAGCACGATATTCAAAAGGATGGGTCATCCCTTTTTCGGATAAAAGAAGATGGTGGCATTCCGGCAAGATAACGGCTACTCGCTCCATGTTGCTGTGTGATGATAAACATTCAAGAGTGATACCTCAAACCTGTGTAGCCATTTTGATCAATACTGAAATTAATAAAAGCTTCAGAAGAAAGCTTGCCGGTTTAGCCAGGAAAATAGGAAGTTCGGTTGCAAAATAAGTCCAACTTACGGGTGTTCCCTTGTTCCATTTGGTCACGTTTTTTCGTTTTGTATAAGAGTAGGTTATGAAGTCTGCGGGGATGTTCGTTGTGATTTTTTTGCTATTCCCGCTGGGAAGTTATCTCGAAAACACTATACGTCAATGTCGCTACAAATCCCAAAGCAACAAGCAGTATCATTATGGTAGCTATATCCATTACAAATCCTTTAAACTTTTTATCTCTTTGTGGAGCTTTTTATTGATAATGATGAAGCCAAGCATTGCTATAAAGATAATAAAAATACCAAGGTAGAACATCAATCCATTTTTTCCAGAAAGATATAATTTTGCTATTCCCGCACCCATTGACAGCATAATGGCGAGTATAAACCCAAGATATACCCTCAAAGTTGTTATGAATTCTTTTACCTCGTCTATTTTTGCCATACTCCATTATAC
>JALVWV010000242.1 GCA_027023145.1 Campylobacteraceae bacterium
AAACTCATCCGATTTTAATCTGGGGGGGGTACAATTATGTCAGAGATAACTTAAATCTCACATTTAATCAATCCAAAAGGGGTAAAAGTGAAAATTGCAACGATTGCGATGGGTATTGGTCTGAGTGCGTTTTTGATGACGGGGTGTGGGGGTGATTCTGTAGGAAAAAATGCAACACTTACAAAAGAGAACATGGCAGCAGTAGCTGCAGCCACAAAAAGTGTATTATTTGGCACCTCAACAGATACGCCATCTTACAGCAAGAGTTCATCCGAAGGAAATGGACAATCTAGTCTCGATATCGTGCTAAAGAGATTCCCTTCCACAATCAGACCCATGATTAAAGGGCCACAGATTAGAAAATTAGGCGCGACAGAAAGTGGAGCATGTGCGTATGGCGGTAGTGTACAAATAACCACAACCGGTACCAGCACAAATGGAACAGCGCAGGTAACATATAATCAATGCGATCAAGGCTCAGTTGTGGTTAATGGCACATTATTTGTACAAGTGAGCCCCAATGCTGTATCAGCAACAATGACCAACTTAAGGGCTGTCTACACCAATGGTAGTGAGGAATATTATGCATCAGCAACTTTATCTGCTGAGGAAACAAGCACTCTTGAAACTGTAGAGTTGAAAATGACAGGCTATACCAAGACATCGACCGACAGAATGGACTTTAATAATTTTGGTTTCAAGACCTCCAAAGACAATTCAGATTTGATACGAATATGGATATCAGGTAATCTCAAGACTCCGTGTTTGGACAGTTGGATTTCCTTTGCAACACCTGAGGCTATTTCAGGATATGTGTATCAATCATGCCCAACATCTGGCAAGGTGATCGTTTCGGCCAATGGTGCTTCAGAAACGCTGAGATTTAATTCGGATGGTAGTGTCGACCAAACATTAAATGGAGAAACAACGCATTACGATAGTTGCAGCGATTTAGATTCATCATCAAATTCTTGCAGTGCAGATTAGTCAAGATTTTACCTCGCTCCTCTCTCGCTCCATATCTCCCGATATGGAGCTTCACACATAAAACATACTCAAGGGGATGCGGTTCCCGCTACATCAATGGGGTTGAAACCTCAGCCCCTTGATATGACTCTTTATGCCTTCGATATCAATAGCTCCCAGTCTTTTACATTCCTGGAATGCGTGGGATTTTCCCGAGTTTTGAGTTGCGGCAGTACCAGCCCCACCCTTTTTTGAGCCAGTGGCCAACAACAGGCAGGGGGATCATTTTGCCCCCCTTGTCGTTGCGGAAGACAAAGGATGCACCGTTGCCGCCGTCCATGACACAGAGGATGTTAAGATGGTGGATGTAGCTTTCACGGCGCTCGCCTCCTTTGGTCATCTCATCGATGTTTACGGCGACGTTGCGTCCCATCACCTCGGCGATGTGACCCTGTTTGGCACGCCAGTCGGGACCGTCGAGGGCGACGGAGTCTCCGATAGCGAAGATGCCGTAGACTTCTCCGGTCTCATCAATATCGTGAACTACTTCACAGTAATCGTTGATGCGGATGAGGCCCGCCTCATTGAGGGGCAAATCGCTCTTGGCGAAGACCGGATGCCCATTGCCTGCCGGGACAAACATCGTAAAATCGCTCTCGATTTTGCTGTCATCTTCGAAGACAATGCCGTCTGCTTCAAAACGTTTGATTTTCTTGCCCACCTGGGTTTTGACGCCGAGCTTGTCAAAGTAAATATCCATCATCTTGACAGCCTGATGTCCCATCCTCGCACCCGGGCTCTCCATGGGGGCGAAGAAGGTGAGTTCAAACTGATCGAGAATCCCTTTTTTCTTGAGCAGGTTGTGGACGTTGAACAGCACCTCGAAGACCGGGCCG
>JALVWV010000243.1 GCA_027023145.1 Campylobacteraceae bacterium
CTCGAATACGTCCTTGAGCGTCAGTAATGGTACGCGTGGGGATTCTCGGCAGTACCGGCCGAATGGGCGCACACCTGATCAAGAATGTGCTCGAAGAGGAGGAATTGGAGCTGAGTACACTTCATGTCTACGATGAGCTCACCACGCCGGTACCCGAGTCGGTACTGTTGACCAACTCCATGGTCAAATTTCTCGACAATTGTGATGTCGTGATTGACTTCTCTGCACCGGTGGCGACCCAGAGTCTCCTTGAGACGGCGATCGAAGACCCCAAGCCTCTCGTGATCGCCACGACAGGCTTCAGCGCTCATCAGCAGAACCTCCTCGAAGAGGCTTCCAAAAAAATGCCCATCCTCTATGCGACCAATATGTCGGCCGGGATTGCGCTGCTCAAAAAACTGGTTGAGCAGGTTTCTGCGACGCTCAAAGATTTCGATATCGAGATTGTCGAGCAGCACCACCGCCACAAAGTTGATGCCCCCAGCGGTACGGCGTTGACCCTGGCAGAGTTTGCCGCCAAAGGGCGGGATCTCGATCTGGACAAGGTACGTATCAGCGGCCGTGATGGCCAGATCGGTGCCCGCACCAAGGATGAGATTGCGGTGATGGCACTTCGTGGTGGTGACATTGTCGGTCGCCATACTGTGGGGTTCTACAACGACGGAGAGTACCTCGAACTCAATCACACCGCCACCAGTCGCGAAACCTTCTCCAAAGGCGCTATCCGTGCCGCCAAGTGGATCGTTGATCAGCAGCCGGGACTGTATGCGATCAACGATGTGCTTGGGATTTGAATTAGGAATTAGGAATTAGAAATTAGGAATTTCGGTTTGCGTTGCGCTGCAACGCTTTTTATCGCCTTCAAGGAATGGTCATGAAAACGATCGCCCCCCATCACTCTCAACTTGCTCCAAAAAGGAGCATATAATGTGCGCTGTCGTCGGAGTATATGGTTCATCCGAAGCGGCCAAAGTGGCCTATTATGCACTCTTTGCGATGCAGCATCGCGGGCAGGAGGCGACGGGGATCGCCGTGGCGGATGGTGAGCAGATCCGTCTGCGCAAGAAGCGGGGTTTGGTCACATCGGTATTCCACGAAGGGAACCTCTCTCAGCTGACCGGGACGTGTGCCATCGGTCACAACCGCTACTCCACGGCCGGCAAAGAGTCGGTCGAGGATGCGCAGCCGCTCTTCGCCCGATACAAGCTCGGGGAGATCGCCATCGCCCACAACGGCAACCTCACCAACAAGCTCTCTGTCCGGCAGGAGCTGATCAGCAAAGGGGCGATTTACCAGAGTGACATGGATACCGAGAACATCATCCATTTCATCGCCAAGAGTCAGGAAGACCATCTCATCGATCGGATCCGGGATGCGATGCACCGGCTGGAGGGGGCGTTTAACCTCATGATTCAGAGCCGTTCCAAGCTCTTCGTCATCCGGGATCGCTATGGGATCCGTCCGTTGAGTGTGGGGAGATTACCCGACGGGGGATACATTGTCGCGAGCGAGACGGCAGCACTCGATCTGGTCAATGCCGAGTTTATGTACGATGTGACACCGGGAGAAATGTTGATTTTCGAAGAGGGGAGCGAACCGATCCGTGAGCAGCTCTTTGAGCCCGATTACCATCCCGATGCGTTTGAGTATATCTATTTTGCCCGACCCGACAGCATCATCGACGGCAAAAACGTCTACGAAGTACGGGTCAAGACCGGTCGCCAACTGGCCATCGATGCTCCGGCAGATGTCGATGTCGTCCTCCCGGTACCCGACAGCGGTGTGGCCGCTGCGCGAGGGTATGCCGAGGGGCTGGGGGTGCCCTTTGAGATGGGGATCGTGCGCAACCACTATGTCG
>JALVWV010000244.1 GCA_027023145.1 Campylobacteraceae bacterium
GCCGCGATCTTCGCCGACGCCCGCCGGTTCAAGGCCAAACGCCCCCCGAGACTTCTCAAAGACAAACTCCTCATTACCCTCTTTTTTGAAGCTTCCACCCGTACCCGCAGCTCATTTGAAGTGGCAGCTAAACGCCTCGGAGCGGCCGTAGTGCATCTCGATCCTTCTCGCTCTTCGACCAAAAAAGGGGAATCACTCGAAGACACCTTCGCCAACCTCTGCGCAATGGAGCCCGACGGCGTTATCATCCGCCACAGCGAAAACGCCACCCCTGGTCTGCTGGCCGAGATGGAGATGACCCCAGTGATCAACGCTGGAGCGGGCAACTACGCCCACCCTACCCAGGCACTGCTCGATCTCTTTACCCTCGAGGAGTATTTTGCCGACGAAGGGGGCGTCGCGGGCAAAAAGATCGCCATCGTTGGAGACATCGCCAACTCCCGGGTCGCCGCCAGCGGGATTCGGCTGCTGCGGCGAATGGGGTTGGAGATCACCCTCGTCGCCCCTGAGCCCTTCATGCCCGAGACCGATCTGCCCCGTACTGAACGAATTGAAGATGTGCTGGACACGGTAGAGGTGATCATGAGCCTCCGCGCTCAGCTTGAGCGACACGCTAAGCCGATCTTTGAAGATTACACGGAGTATGCCCGCCACTACTGCATCACCGAGGATCTCCTCTCCGACCGTTCCATTATGATCATGCACCCGGGTCCGGTCATGCGCAACATCGACATTAGCGATGACATTCTCGACGATCCCCGCTCCCTCGTGCTTGATCAAGTGACCAACGGGGTGTATGTGCGGATGGCGATCCTCAAACATGTTTTATTGGATAAGAGTGTGTAGAGGGTAGCGGGTAGTGGGTAGACGCCATTCCAAACCCAAAATCCCCTTCGAATTTTTGGATAGTTGATAGTAGTTTTGATTATATCACCCCACACCACCTTTTCCCCTTCAAAATGTAACCGAGCTTTCAAAAACTTAGTTTCGATTGGTATAATAAACCAAAGATTTTCAAAAGGATCGATATGCGTTGGGAAGACCGGGAAGAGAGTACGAATGTAGAAGATCGCCGCAGTAGCAGTGGGGGTGGTGGGCGTGGATTGCCTTCGATGGGGATGATGATGATGCTCTGGCCTTTGATCAAGCCGTTGCTTCGGAGCAAATTTGGGCTGATGGTACTTGGGGTAGGTGCATTGGCCTATTTCAGTGGCTTCAATCCTTTGAGTCTCATTGGAATGGGGGGAGGTGCTTCCTCCTCCCATTTAAGCAAGGCCGAAGAGGAGAAAGAAGCCAAGTTTATCAAAACCGTCCTCAAAGATACTGAAGATGTGTGGAGCAGTATCCTCCCAAAATATGGAATGAGATATACCAAGCCAACGTTAGTCCTCTATCGGGGCAGTACCCGGAGCGGATGTGGGCATGCCAGTGCGCAGATGGGGCCGTTTTATTGTCCGGCGGACAAAAAAGTCTATCTCGACCTTGGTTTCTTCGATGAGCTGGCGCGTCGCCACAATGCACCGGGGGATTTCGCCCAAGCGTATGTCCTCGCGCATGAGATTGGCCACCATGTTCAGGATTTGCAAGGGACGCTTGATCAAGTACAACGGATGAAACAGCGGGTGCGCAGCGAAACACAGGCCAATCACTTGCAGGTGCGTGTGGAGCTTCAGGCCGATTGCTACGCTGGAGTGTGGGCGCACTATGCCCAAAAGCGCTTTGGGATTTTGGAGCCCGGCGATATTGAAGAGGCGCTCAATGCCGCCAGCAAGATCGGAGATGATACCTTGCAAAAAGAGGCCACGGGGTATGTGCGCCCGGACGGATTTACCCATGGAAGTTCCAAACAGC
>JALVWV010000245.1 GCA_027023145.1 Campylobacteraceae bacterium
GCCAGATCGTAGCCGAGGTGATACGAACGCGAAATCTCTTTCTTGGGATCGTTGTAATAGTAATGGCGTTCATCCCCGAAATCCGCTACCAATTTGGCCGATTTCAGCGGGTAGAAGGGATGCATTTTCCAGTGAGTAATCGTTTTTTTGTGGATGACGGATGCCAATGCATGGATCCGCTTTTCGTTGTCGAGGCGCATCGTCTCGTTGACAGCACGGAAACGGTCGAGGGGATTGGCGATGTGGGCAAATTGGGGATCGAGTTTGGCCACGTACGTAATACGTCCGTTGATGAAACGGTCACTGGCATGGATCCATGAGACTTTGTACTGTTTGTAGACAACAGGAAAGCCAAATTTTTTGACGGTTTTATTGTCGGCACGATCCACAGCTACGATCACCGCACCCAGATGTTTTTTTCGAAACGGCCAGGCGATCAGGGTCGCATAATAGGGTTTTTTGTGATACACCTGCGGAGTAAAGCGTTTCCCTCCGGCGACCACGTACACCTCTTTCAAATTAATATCTTCCGCTTTAAACACCACCAGTGCACTGCCGCCCCGCGCCATGGTCGGACTCTTCGCCAGTAACGTTACCACAGGAGGTTGGGTATCGGCTTCGATCCGAACGGTTGCCACAGTACTGTTATCAAACAGCTTGTTGACCAGGCTGGTATCCCGTGCCTGGATCAACAACCTCCAACTACCGTGTGCAATTTTTTTTACGGCACTTTTAGGCATTTGGAATGTCACTTCCGTTGATTTCATGGGGATCATGAAGCGATTGGAGGCCACCATGATGTTTTCCTGTCCGTTGGTCAAGACGGCTTGGTATTCGCTGAGACCACGATTGTCACTGAGGGTTACTTTGATGGGGACATCGACACTCCAGAATGTTGCTTTCGGTGCCGTAATTTTAGGAGGGATCCGCTCAAACTGCGGCAGATACTGGGTCAACCCCCAGAGTCCCCCTCCCAGCAACAATACGATAAACACCAACCAAGGCCACACCTTGCGGCGGCGTCTCGGTCGATAACGATTGTAACGTCTCATGATAAAACGTCCTCCTCTTCCATGACATTCAGGATCGCCTCCCTCAGCGCCTCCAATTCCATCCCCCGCACTTCAAACCCGGCCGCTGCACGATGCCCTCCTCCACCAAAGTGTCTGGCGATCCGTACGATATCGACCCCTTTGCTCCGAAGGGAGACTTTGATATCATTCTTCCGTTCGACAAGCATCACGGCTACCTGCACCGTTACCAGTGATCGGGCATAATCCACGATGCCGTCGAGATCCGATCCCTGAGCACCCCACCGGAGACGATCATCCCGACGAAGGGTCATAAACGCCACCCGGGCATCCCGCACCAGCTCCAGCGAATCGATCGCTGCACCCAAAATACGCAAAGAAGCAAGAGAACGGCGATAGAGCATCTGCTGCGTCACCTCCGGGATATTCACCCCTCGGCTCACCAGTTTCCCGGCCAAATCAAACACTCCCTGATGCATATTCCCCGTCGTAAAATTGCGGGTATCGGAGATCAGTGCCGCATAAAAAGCGGTAGCACTCTCCTGTGAAATCTCCCGTAGCGGAGAGAGGAGATGCCAGGCGACCTCCGAGCTGGCCACCGCTTCAGAATCAACGATATTGAGGGTACCGTACTGTGTATTGGTGGGATGAT
The DNA here is from genome assembly GCA_027023145.1 of Campylobacteraceae bacterium. Lineage (GTDB taxonomy): Bacteria > Campylobacterota > Campylobacteria > Campylobacterales > Sulfurovaceae > S017-3. The sequence continues at coordinate 1,684 of JALVWV010000245.1, forward strand.
GATCGAGGTTGACGATCACCCGTCCAGTCAAATCAAATCCCAATCGATCGATCGAACCGCTGTCACAGGCGATGATAAGCGCGTCGTCAAAATCGGTCTTGTTTTTGATCTTGGAAAAGCCGGGCAGGAAGTCGAGATTGCGGGGGATATCCGCAGTGGCATTAGCGATTTCAACCCGCCTCCCCTGCTCTTTGAGCCAGTGGTAGATCCCCAGTGCGGTGCCGATCGCATCGGGATCGGGATTGATATGGGAGAGGATTGTCACGGCACGGTGCTCATCGAGCAGACGGTTAAACGTAATTGCTAACTCAGGATAGGGGATCGCCACGTGCTTACCCCTCCACTCGCATCGAGAGGTCGATCCAGTTGGCCTGGTGGATGATGCTCCCTGAGCTGATCGCATCAACCCCGGTCTGGGCGATCGCTTCGATCGTCTCAAGGGTGACGTTGCCACTGGCTTCGAGCAGCACATGAGGATAATGCTCATCACGGTATGCCACCACGGTACGGGTCTCTTCCAACGACATATTGTCGCACATCACGATCTCCGCTCCGGCCTGCATGGCACGCTTGGCCATGGACAGATTCTCACACTCAATCTCCACTTTGGCTGTAAACGGAATCTTGCGGCGCACTTCGACCATGTAGGCATCGAGATCGTCAATGGTCTTGAGATGAGTGTCTTTGAGCATCAGACAATCGTCAAGTCCCATCCGGTGATTAAGCCCGCCGCCGCAGCGGACAGCATATTTCTCGAAGTTGCGCAGCAGAGGACGGGTCTTGCGGGTATCAAGGAGCTTCACGTCGGTGCCCTCAAGCGCCTTGACATACCGGGCAGTCAACGTCGCGATGGAGCTGGCATGCAGAGCAATATCAAGCACCGATCGCTCCAACGCCATAATCGTATGGGAATCCCCTTTGATCTCCAGCAACCGATCTCCCGTAGAAAATGAAGCTCCATCCTGTATCATCCACGTAAGGGTCAAATCGTACATCTTGGCTGCCACGTCAATATACTCCGCCCCGGCAAACACCCCATCACTTTTGGCAAGAATATAGGCACGAATCGGCTTGGCTGGCTCAATCCGGGCATACAAATCCCCCCGCCCGACATCCTCTCGGAGCATCGCTTCGATGAATTCGTGTTTGAGCATCTGGTTGTTCCTTTTTTTGCGTGTTACGTGTTATGCATATTTGTGGGACTGAAGTCCCAGCCCCTTTATAAAAGCGTTGCCAAGCAACGCATACCAAAATTCCTCACTCCTAATTCCTAATTCACCGCCAGCATCCGCTCCAGCGCTAAATTGGCATATTTGACCGTATGTTCATCCACCTCGATCTCATTGATCGGATTACCGTCTTCGATCGACTTGAGGGTCAGGTAGAGGTCTTTGAGGGTGGTCTCATTCATCGTAGGACACTCAGGTTTGGTGGCCGAGAGGACGTAGGTGTTTTTCTCCCGCATCCGGTTGACGAGGTTGTACTCGGTACCCACGGCGACTTTTTGCTCGGGATCGAGCTCGGCGACGTAGCGGATTAGCTGGGAGGTGGAGCCGACGAAATCAGCCAGTGCGGTGACACTCGGATCACTCTCGGGGTGGACAGCGATTTTGATATCGGGGTATTTACGGCGGTAGAAATGGACATCATCCGGCGTAAAGAGCTGGTGCACCGAGCAGAAGCCGTTGTAGCAGATGATATCAGCCTCGTTGGGGTTGCATTCCCCTTCGCCGATGACGCAGCTTTTGAGCCCCATCTGGATGGCGAAGTTTTGCCCGAGACACCGGTCGGGGACGAAGAGGATCTTCTTGCCGCTTTCAAGCCCTTTTTCGATGATTTTGAAGGCATTGGAACTGGTACAGACCAATCCACCCATTTCGCCCACTTTGGCTTTGACGGTAGCATCGGAGTTGATGTAGGTGATGGGGAGGATATCTTCTTTGGCGATACCGTGCTTCTCCATATACGCCACGCTGTCATCGTAATAGCTGGCATCGATCATCCGTGCCATGGCGCAGCAGGCGATCTTGGGCATGAGCACCCGTTTTTCGGGAGCGATCACTTTGACGCTCTGTCCCATAAACCCTACGCCGCAAAAGACTGTCCACTCGCTGTCATCGGCTTTGACTTTGCGTGCCAGCTCCAAGCTGTCTCCGGTAATATCGGCCATTTCAAATACTTCGTCGCGCTGATAAAAGTGTGCGACAACGGTGACGTCCAGTTTCTTTTTGAGCCGCTCAATCTCGGCACGATAGTCGATGTTCATAGGCTATCCTCATTGTGTGTAATTTCATGCCATTATACCGAATTAACATTATCTTGGTAAAATTGCTACAATTGAACCTGTATGGATAGCTGTCAACATAAGGTTTCACTCGATGGTAACATGTGTAAAAACAGGCATTTCATAGGAGTAGGGGCTTTAGCCCCGTTAAATATGGTTCCATTTTTTATGGAAGATCATTATACGGGACTGAAGTCCCTGCTCCAAAATTACTGAGTTTTTGCACAGCTTCTATCGAGTGAAACCGACTGCTTCATCGGGATGATTCAATAAGCAATGAAACCAAGGAAACCAAACCTCATGCAAAATCTCTATCTCTACATCGCCACGTATCTCATCGCCGGTATCCCGTTCGGCTACTTGCTGTCCAAACAATTCGGCGGCGTCAATATCAAAGAAGAAGGGAGCGGCAACATCGGCGCTACCAATGTCCTGCGCGTCCTCAAAGAGCGTGACCCCAAACTCGCCAAAAAGCTTGGTGCCACCACCTTGCTCCTTGATATGCTCAAAGGTGCTCTCATGGTACTCATCGCCCGCTGGATGGGTGCAGATATCGCCGTGCAGTGGACGGTAGCCGTCATTGCCGTGCTGGGGCATTGCTTCTCTGCTTTCCTCTTTTTCGAAGGGGGCAAAGGGGTCGCCACCGGTGTGGGCGTGATCGCCGTACTCGTCTGGCCACTGGCACTCATCGCTCTCATCACATGGATCGCAGTCGCCAAAGGGCTCAAGATCTCCTCCCTCTCCGCCATCGTCGCTATCGTCGTCATGATGGGCGCTTCGTACGTCCTCTACCCCCATGGTCTCCCGGGTCTGAGCTCCCGCTCTCCCCTCTGGATCATCGCCGTGGTCATCCTCTACAAGCACCTCCCCAACATCCTCCGCCTCATCCGAGGCGAAGAGGCAGCCGTCGCATGACCATCCACATTGAACACCTCGAATTTGACGCCATCATCGGCCTGCTCGACTTCGAACGCGACCGCCCCCAGCGCGTCCGTATCGATGTAACTGCCACATACGAGTACCACCCCGGCACCTATCTCGATTACGCCGAGATGGTCGAGACGATCAAAACCCATATTGTTAAACAGAAATACGAACTACTCGAAGAAGCACTTGGTGGGCTTCATGCTACCCTCACAAAAACCTTCCCTGCTATCGAAACTCTTCACATCACGATCGCCAAGCCGGATATTCTGCCTGACTGCGTGGTGAGCCTCAGTATCTAAGTTTACATCCGAGTTTGAGATTTTCACTAATGTAGTATTTTGATTTTATATAGTATAATAACATATTTCAAAATACTAAAGGCACAAAATGCTAAAAAGAGTCATTAGAAAAGAGATAGAATACGCTCTAAGAATATCACCCGCCGTACTCATAGCAGGAGCAAGACAAATAGGGAAAAGTACCCTCGTGCAGGACTGGGGCAGAGAGTATGTTGTCATGGATGACATTACACAACTCGAAGCAGCAAAAAATGATCCCCAAGGGTACATACAGCGCCTTGTCAAACCCGTAACCATCGACGAGGTACAAAAGGCTCCCCACCTACTTACCCCCATCAAACTCTTTATCGACCGACAGCGAAATAATGGTGATTTCCTCCTGACAGGCTCTGCCAATGTGCTCAACCTGAAACAATCCAATGAATCATTGGCCGGGAGGCTCATAGAGCTTACCATGTACCCTTTTTCTGCCAAGGAGAAAAATCAGGATATCGATACGAATATTGTCGATGTGCTGCTTGATGGAGATGTAAACAAACTGAAGATCGCCTCATCGCAACTCGAACAAGTTAAGCAGTTTATTATCGAGGGGGGATACCCACAGTCGTTTATGATGCATTCTCCCAAAGAACGTTTTTTGTGGTTCAATTCCTACATCAGTACGTATATAGAAAGGGATATTCGCAGTATTGGAGAGCTCAGAGACATCGACAACTTTATACGATTTTTCAACGTACTTGCCCCCCGGTCTGCCAGCATATTGAACAAATCAAACATCACAAACGAGACCCGACTCAATGCCGCCACCGTCGATAACTACATCTCACTCCTTGAAAAAGTTTACCAAATCCATCTGCTCAAACCCTACCATGAAAATATCGGCAAGACGTTTATCAAGTCGCCCAAAGTCTATCTGACCGACAGCGGTATCGCATCGCATATTCTGGGTATACGAGACGAAAAAGACTTGGAAACCTCTCGATACAAGGGGGATGTGTATAAGACGTTTGTTTTTGCCGAATTGCTCAAGCACATCACCTACAGTCAGCACATTATGGATTTTTTCTACTACAGAACACAAGACAAAAAAGAGATAGATTTCATCATCAAAAGACAAGAGAAGATTTTGGCCATAGAGGTCAAATCCTCCTACAGCGTGCAGGCGAGTGATTTCAAACACATCGTCGACTTTCAGAAACGAAGTGCTTATGAGGTGACGGGGCTGGTCTTGTATCATGGAGATAAAGTCGTAGGGTTTGGTGAAAATCTTTTTGCTGTTCCTCTGGGGGCATTATGCTAATTGTAAGATCATTTCATTACAATCCGCAGGGGCAGATCCACGTATCTAGCCGGGTGACGCACACCACCGTCAAAAGGGGCTGGGACTTCAGTCCCACAAAACGCAAGATAAAGTCATTTTGGCTCTGATATACTGACTATTAAGCCCTCTGCTATCAGCGATGCCTTGAGTCGCTCAACTTTCTGCACCAATTCAGGCAGATTATCCTCCATAATTTCAGCAATCAAATCCAAATCGACGCCCTCATAATCATGTGCAATAAAATTACGCACACTGTAAGCCCCTTTTGCATCGTCCAGCAAATCGAACTTTTCCAATAATGCACTGTCGATTTTGTGGATCGTCTCACCAATCTGCATCAGTGAGAGCATGATGGCTGCCCTCGCCTCCGCTTCATCTGCCAGAGCATCCGAAATACCACCATGCCTTTGCAAAATCGTATCGATATGTGAAAACATCTTTTGGATATACGCGATTTTCGCCTCGATTGCGTGCTCAGACATGCAGCAGATCCCTCCCGATATATGCCTTGCCGACACTGTTTAAACCTTTTTTGGCGACAAAATCCACTTTGCTGTTGAGGCTATTTGCGATAAATCCTTTCAGCTCCTCAAGCCTGGTAAATGCACCAAACCCGCCAAAACGCTTCGCAAAGGCTTTTGGATTATCGATGTCATACAAGATATCCACATCACTCTGTTCTGTCTGCTCATTTCTGGCAAAACTGCCGAAAATACCGATGAGTGTGATCCCATCCTTTTTCAATACAGGCTTTAACTCTTGCAATTTTTTTATCACTTCTTGTTGTGTCATGATACTCTCTCGATTTTCTTTGCTTTATCCGTATTATACCGTATAAATCAACCGCTTCAAAACAGCCTTATTTTCGTAGGGGCAAATCCGCGTATCTGCCCGGGTGGCGCACGCCACCGTCAAGGGGCTTGGACTTCAGTCCAACAAAACGCGACTGCGTATTTCCGCAGACCCCTAATTCAGGTCTGCCCCTATGGGATAACAACCATTTCTGTTATAATACGATAAAAGGAATAGACAAAGGAGTTTCTGCAATGCACACCATTAAACTCGAAATCAGTGACAGCCTGTATGATAGAGTGATGTTTTTTCTCCAGCAACTTCCCAAAACAGAAATCAAACTCCATCTACCTAGAACAAAACGCAAAAAAGATCTAAATGAGTTGCTGGCTATAGGAACATTCGATATCGATGAGGTGAGGGTGAAAAATTGGAACATCGAAGAATTCTGATCGACACATCCATCATCATCGAATATATCAGAAAACACGAAAAGAGCAAAACACTTTTTTGGCAATTACTGCAGCGATCGGACTGTCTCATTTCAACAGTCACAGAGTTTGAGCTCTACAGTGGCATCAAACATGATGAAGATGTTGCACGAATGGATAAGCTTCTTTCGTTTGTTGAGATTTTGGATTTTGACAGCTATCAAGCTCAAAAGGCTGCTGAAATTTTTCGTGCTCTCAAGCGTCAGAATAAGCTGATAGAATACAGGGATATTTTCATTGCAGCATCAGCACTCAGTGCCAACCTCCCTCTTGCCACGCTCAATCACAAACATTTCAAAAGAATAGAAGGGCTTACGCTGATTTGATTTGTCATCCTTCCCCAAGCGTACGTCGACGCATTGTCTGAAAACCGAACGGGGTCAAGATTATCCCGAATTTAAATCCCGAATTTAAATTCATAGTGCAATTTTTAACACGATTGGAAAATATGAGGGGTTAGATGTTAAACTAATGCCCTTGTATCCAACCAAAGATAAAAGGAGCACTCATGAAATACACACAT
>JALVWV010000246.1 GCA_027023145.1 Campylobacteraceae bacterium
GGGATCCCTGTCGCACCCCTCGAGATCACTGGGAAAAGTCGCAAAAGGGGGACACGGATCGAGTTTTGGCCCGATCCGGAGATCTTCAAGGAAGGCGTCGTCTTCCAAAAAGAGATCCTCACCAAACGTTTCAAAGAATTGGCGTACCTCAACCCCAGGATCAAGATTGAATTCCATGATGAGCGTGACGATACCAAAGAGACCTTCCATTTCGAAGGGGGACTCAAGCAGTTTGTTGAAGATTTGAATACCCGGGAGCCGCTCAGTGAAGCTCAGTTTTTTCAAGGGGCGGCCGATGACATCGAGATGGACATTGCCATCATGTACTGCGATGCCGACAGCGACAAAGTCGTCACCTTCGTCAACAACATCAAAACCCCCGATGGTGGTACCCACGAAGCGGGTTTTCGCGCTGGCTTGACCCGTTCCCTCTCCAGCTATATCTCCAAAAATGCTAACGCCAAAGAGAAAAACATTAAAATTACCGGTGACGATGCCCGCGAAGGGTTGGTTGCCGTCATCTCCGTCCGCGTCCCAGAGCCGCAGTTCGAAGGGCAGACCAAAGGAAAGCTCGGCTCCTCCTACGTCCGACCGCTGGTGCAAAAATTCTTCACCCAGAACTTCAACAAATACCTCGAAGAGAACCCCATTGAAGCCAAGGCGATCATGACACACGTTATTCTTGCGGCCAAAGGGCGTGATGCCGCCAAACGTGCCAAGGATCTCGTCAAGCGCAAAGACTCCATGGGGGTCGGCACGCTGCCGGGCAAACTGGCCGACTGTCAGAGCAAAGATCCCGAGATCAGCGAAATCTATCTCGTGGAGGGCGACTCCGCTGGCGGGTCGGCCAAGCAAGGACGTGACCGGGTTTTCCAGGCGATCCTTCCGCTGAAGGGTAAAATCCTCAACGTCGAAAAAGCCCGTCTCGAGAAGATCCTCAAGTCCGACGAAATCAAGAACATGATTACTGCTCTGGGTTGTGGGATTGGCGACGAGTTCGACGAAGACAAACTCCGCTACCACAAAATCATCATCATGACCGATGCAGACGTCGACGGCAGCCACATCCAAACGCTGTTGATGACGTTCTTCTTCCGCTTCCTCCGTCCGGTGATTGAAAAAGGCTATCTCTACCTCGCCCAACCTCCCCTCTACCGCTACAAAAAAGGGAAAAACGAAACGTATCTCAAGGACGACAAAGCTCTCAACGACTTCCTCATCGAAAACGGCATCAGCGCCATCGAGAGTGCAACCATGGGACAAGCCGATCTGGTCGATCTGTTCAAGCTGGTCGCCTACTACCGGATGACCCTCAAGGAGATCGAGAAGCGCTTTGCCCTCCCTGAAGTGCTCCGCTATATGATCGAAAATCCTGATGTCATCGGTACCAACAATAACAAACTTGCCACCACCATCAAAAAATACATCAAAGGATTAGGATACAACATCCTCAGTGAAACCGTCACCGATGAAAAAATTCACCTCTTTGTCCAGACGAACGACGGACTCGAGGAGTTGATTGTTGATGAAGTGCTGTTCACCAACCCCCATTACAACGAAGCAATCCATATCTACCACAAAATCAAAGAGCACATCACCGATGAGTTTGCCGACAAAGACTTGCTCGCCCTCTTCAACGAGGTCGAAGCGAGCGCCAAAAAAGGTGCCTATATCCAGCGCTACAAAGGTCTGGGCGAAATGAACCCCGAACAACTCTGGGAGACTACCATGACCCCTGAGAACCGCCGACTGCTCCAGGTCACTATCCACGACTTCGACGAAGCAAGCGATACGTTTACCCTCTTCATGGGCGATGAGGTT
>JALVWV010000247.1 GCA_027023145.1 Campylobacteraceae bacterium
TCGATGAGCTCAGCCCCGGGGATTATGTTGTGCACGAAAACCACGGGGTGGGAATCTTTCGCGGGATTGAGAAGCGGGAAGTATTGGGGGCGACTAGCGAATTTGTCGTCATTACGTATCAAGGGGACGATACGCTCCTTATCCCGGTAAGTTCGCTCGAGACGGTCGAGCGGTACATTGCTGAGGGGGGCGCGGTACCGGTGCTTGATCGGATGGGGAAGGCCAGTTTCAAGCGCCTCAAAGAAAAAGTGCGTGAAAAACTCTTTGCGATTGCATCTCAGATTATCAACCTCTCGGCTCAGCGTCATCTCAAAAAGGGCATCAAACTTGAATTAGGAATTAGGAATGAGGAATTAGGAATTGAGGTTGAATATCAGAAATTTTTGGCAGCAGCAGGTTTTGAGCATACCGAAGATCAGAAAAAGGCAATCGACGAGATGCTGGAGGAGATGGCCAGTGGGCGGATGATGGATCGTTTGCTCAGTGCCGATGTGGGTTTTGGCAAGACCGAGGTAGCCATGAATGGGATTTTCGTTGCGGTCAAAAACGGCTATCAGGCGATGATGATCGCTCCGACGACCCTGCTGAGTTCCCAGCACTTCAAGAGCCTCAAGGAGCGTTTTTACGACTTCGGGATCACGGTAGGCAAACTTGACCGCTTTACTACCTCAAAAGAAAAACGTACCGTGCTTACTGGTCTGGAAGAGGGCACCATCGATGTCGTTGTCGGTACCCATGCGCTGCTCGGAGTTCGGTTTAAAAACCTTGCCCTTGTGGTGATCGACGAAGAACACAAATTCGGAGTCAAACAAAAAGAAGCCCTCAAAGAGATGGCAATCGATGTTCACGTCCTGAGTATGTCGGCTACCCCAATCCCCCGCAGTCTCAATCTCGCCCTCTCGCAACTGAAAAGTTTCTCAGAAATTCTCACACCTCCACTCGAGCGGGTCGGAGTGCGAACCTTTGTCAAATCGTACGACCCCAAAGTGATCAAAGAAGCCATCACCCGTGAGATCCGCCGAGGCGGGCAAATCTTTTACGTCCATAACTCCATCGCCGGGATCGAAGCTAAACGGGAAGCGTTGCTGGAGATATTGCCTAAGCTGCGTATCGCTGTGCTTCACTCCAAAATCTCTGCTAAAGAGACCGAAGAGGAGATGCTCAAGTTTGAAGATGGAGAATATGATGTGCTCCTCTCTACGTCGATTGTCGAATCGGGCATCCATATGCCCCATGCCAATACCATGATCGTCGATGGCGCCGACCGCTTCGGGATGGCCGACCTCCATCAGCTCCGTGGCCGGGTAGGGCGGGGTGGTCGGGAGGGGTACTGCTATTTTCTCGTCGAAGACACTGAAACACTTACCGAAAACGCCACCCGTCGCCTGCTGGCACTCGAATCCCATAGTGAGCTCGGCAGCGGGACGACGCTGGCATACCACGACCTCCAGATCCGAGGGGGCGGCAACATCATCGGCGAAGCCCAGAGCGGCCACATCAAGCAGATTGGCTACGGCCTCTACCTTCGCATGCTCGAAGACGCTATCCGTGAGCTCAGCGGACAATCCAAAGAGGTAGCCCATCAGGTGGAGATGAAACTCACCGTCACCGCCTACCTCAGCGAAGAGCTCATCACCGAAGACCGCCTCCGCCTAGAGCTTTATCGCCGATTGACTCAGTGTGAAAGTGTGGGAGAGGTGTATGCCATCGAAGAGGAGATTACCGATCGCTTCGGAAAGCTCGATACGGTCACCCGACAGTTTATCGATGTGATGGCGATCAAAGTTTTGGCGTTGCAAAAAGGGATTTCCAAGGTCTCTTCCTATCAAAATCGGGTCTTTTTTGAGTACTTAGATAAAAAAACTGACAAAAAGATTTTGGAGTCTCCAAGCAAGGATGATGACGATATTATCGCAACTGCTTTGCGTTTCCTCAGAGCGTAAAAATTGTTTTTCTATTAATTAATATTTGATATTCATTAATTTTAAGTTTATGCTAAAGAATATTAAGTTACGATTGCAGGTGAGATTTTACTCTAAAGGAAATGCAATGAAAAAGTTGTTGAGTGTAGTTGCTCTGTCAGCGTTGCTTGCCAGCAGTCATGCAATGGCCGGAAAAAATTATGAACCTGTCGAATCCGATGTGGTTCCTGTCGATGTCTCCAGTCCCTTTTATGTAGGGATAGGTGGCAATTGGACAGGTGTGAGTCGCAAGTGTGACTGCGATGGTACACGCATCAAAGATTCCACGTATGGTGAGATTGTGCGTGCAGGGTACGACTTCAATCCTTTTTTTGGCATCGAAGCTCGTGCACTTCAGGCCAACATGGGGATCACTTTTGCAGAGACGACCCATTACGGTATCTATCTTAAGCCCCAATACCATGTTAGCTCATTAATGAATGTCTATGGTTTGGCTGGATACGGGCATACAGAAGTCAAGTGTGTCGCATCACAAACTGCAAAAGGTTCACAGAACTTCACAAAGAATGGTTTCAGCTTTGGTGCTGGCATCGAGTATGATTTGTCTGGTGATCAAGGGCTGCAAGGTGGCGAGGAAGAGGGGTGGGGGCTCTTTGTTGATTGGCAGAACCTTGCCTACAAAGAGACCCCCCAAGAGACGAGCGTCAACGTCATATCAGCAGGCATCACTTACGATTTCTGATAGAAATGGTGGAAGTGGTTTTGTGGTAGTTCCGCCTTTTACCTCAAGAGAATCATCTTGATGGTATAATGCTTCCATTGAAATGAGGGCTAAAAATGGGAGTTGCTGTGCAGAATTACCGTTTGACTTTGATGGCTGCATTGGGGATCATTGCAACAGGGGTATTGTGTGTGATGCTTCCTGAATGGGAAGTGCTTCGCGTGGGAGTACTTCTTGTGTTTGCTTTGGGGGTGCTCTTGCTCATTTTTCGTGCCGAAAAGAGTCATATTTTTTGCCAGGAAAAGATTCGCGAGAATCACAACAAACAGACATTCCTCCTTCGGGAGATGCATCACCGTATCAAAAACAATTTGCAGATTATGATGGGTTTACTCGAGACGCAATCTTTCAAAGTTCATGACCCAAAATACAAGCAAATGTTTCATGACCACGTCGATCGTATCAAGGCAATGAGTTATCTTCATCAAAACCTTTACGGCGATACATCGCGTAAAATAATCAGTATGCAGCCATACCTCGGGTCCATTGTACGCAATCTCCAGCTCATGACCTCCAACGAAATTCATGCGCAGATCAGTGAGTGCGAACTGGACATGCAACAGGCATTAAACATAGGGTTGATCGTCAATGAAGCCGTTTCCAATGCGATTAAATACGCTTACGATGATTTTAATGGTACAATTAATGTTACCCTTGCCCTTCAAGGAGAGAGGTGCATGTTGCATATTCAGGATTTTGGCAAAGGGTACGATCCGGCTATGTTGGGGGATGATACCCTTGGTATATCCTTAATTAAGGATATGGCGGCCTATTTGAGTGAAAGTTCGGTTGCGGTCAATAGTGAGTATGGCGTATCCATTGTCGTAACATTTGCGCAAAGGGGAGTTGTCAAATGATGTTGCCATCCAAAGTTATGGTCGTAGAAGACGAGGTGCTTCTGCAGGAGCATATCGAGAGTATCCTGAAGAGTTTGGATATTGATATGGTAGGGTGTTACGATAATGCTGCTGATGCCCGTGCCGCCATCACAAAAGACTCGTGTGAAATGATCCTGACAGACATCAATATCAAAGGTGCTGAAGACGGGATCCAATTTGCTCGAAGTATCCTGCAGCAATATGATATTCCGATAGTTTTTATCTCCGCATACAGTGATGGAGAGACCCTTGAGGAGGTGATGGAGCTCTCTCCCTATGGTTTCATCACTAAACCCTTCAGTGCCAAAGATATCGAAGTGGCGATGAGGATCGCCTACAAACGGTTCCGGATCGATAAAGACAAAAAGAAAAAATCGGAAACACCGACCAAGATGATCCAGGGGGATAAAATAATTATCTCACCAGAATGTTATTTCGATATGAAAGAGCATGTTCTGTATCGCATGGATGCTCCGGTTCGATTGAATAAAAAGCAGGTAAAATTGATCGAAACACTTGCGATGCACTGCAACCAAATCGTAGAGTACGATCGTATCATTGATGAGGTATGGCCTGATGGTGTATTGGCCGAGTCTTCGCTCCGCACGCTGGTCTATTCTGTGCGACGGATCCTCCCCGATCTTCCGATCGAGTCCCACAGCAAGATGGGATATGCACTCCGCACCACCCACGATACGGAGTAAAACGTTTGTTATGGCACGTGCCTTACACCCTCAGCTGCAGCAGTTTTTAACCCTCCTTCTTTTGTTGGGCGCTGGAAAAGTCACCGCACACGTCTATCTAAGTTGGATGGCGGTGCTCGGATGGGTGGTGTATGCGACACTTATAGAGCATGCGTTGATTTTTTCTCGACATGGGAAAATAACGTATTTCTCTTTTTCTTCTTTATCTACTACCCTTGGTGTTGCATTGATGATGGTGGCATCTCCGGGATGGATATACGGAGCAGTTTTGCTACTGGCGTTAGCTCAAAAGCACTGGCTCACGGTAGACTCTCACCATTTTTTTAACCCTTCAAACTTTGCTTTGATTATGGGTATGCTTCTTTTTTATGATCGAGCTCATGTCGTACTGGGGCAGATGGGAGATGCATGGTGGTTTGGGATGGTAGTTGTGATCTTTGCGGTCAGCATCCTGATCCGGGTAGAACGCTGGCAGATTCCTCTGTCCTTTGTGGTGAGTTATCTCATACTGGAATATTATTTGCTGGTTGGATACGATCCGGTTTTGACATTTGAGACGATCTGGGAACGGTTTTATTCGGTTGCGTTTATTGTTTTCATTGCTTTTATGTTGACCGATCCCCGTACGACCCCCTCTCGCCCCTGGCAGCAGGTGTGCTTTGGTGCGACAGTGGCTCTAGTAGCAACGCTACTGGATCGATGGAACGGTTTTCGTGTGCAGCATCTTTTTATGGCATTGTTTGTCCTCTCGCCGATGGTGTCGATGTTCGAAGCGTCTGTTCACGATCGTGCCCGCATGATATTCATGGCATCTCTTCTCACGCTTATTGCGGTGGGGATTGTTATGATGATCGAGAGTCGCCCACCTTTTTATTTTGCGATGGATGGGTAGAGTGCGCAATTGCGCACCGTGTATGAGAGAAGGTAGAAGGTAGTGTGTAGCGGGTAGAGTATTTTGTAGGGGCAGACCTGCATGTCTATCCTAGATTGCGCGCATAGATGAGAGATATTTTAAAATGAAAGAGGAAAAATGACAACGGAAGTCAAGATAAGTTTAGGAATTCTTGTTGCTGGAGCAGTGGGGTTGGCAGTGTATTGGTTTTTCCCGCAACATTCGGCTTCTCAGCCTGCTTCTTCGGCCAAGGCTGTTTCTTCTGAAGAGATTATTTTACCGCAATACGATCCGGCAACGTATCGAGAGGTACCGGAAGTACAGGCGTATCTGTCGGATGTGAAAAAAAGTCTGGCAAAAGGGGAAGGATTCCTGCCTCTTGAGAGCAGCGAACTGGATGCTGGCGGGAAGAAAGCCCAGGCGTTACTCATGAAAGATCCCCGTTTTCTCAAAGACACCCGATCGGGCGAGAAACGGATGCACAATGATATGATGCGGATTGTTCCAGCTCCCGTGGCGTCTCTTGATAAATCCGCGCAGATGATTTGCCAATCCCATCCGTGCTATCAAGCCGAAAAATACAATTTTGTCACCAATGCCACAACCCGAGCGATCGTTGATACTGAGGCGGAGAAAGTGCTCTCAGTCGACTATTTTCCCAATACCCAACCCGATATCAGCTACCGTCTCAAAAAAGTAGCCGAAGCGATCGCCCTGAATGCTCCGGAGGTCAAAGAGGAGCTGGGGCATCTCCCCTCGAAGAGAGACATCACGATGGCCAATGTTCGGGGGAGTATGAAAGAGTCCCCCTGCGAAAACACGACGCATCTTTGTGTCGCCCCGACATTCGCTGACCATGCAAAAGAGCGAGCGCTGTGGGCGGTGATCGATTTGACTCAGTTGCGACTTGCCGCTGCCAAATGGGCAGGTTTGGGCAAAACGACGACACCGGCATGCATCTCAGAGCGTACACTTGAAAACCGCTACATTATGGAGAAGTATTGCCAAAGAGATAATCTTCTTGAGCGAAATGGCTGGAAGATCACATACCACTTGACAGCCTCTGATGGTCTAGAGATTCGTGATGTTCAATTTCATGGCAAGCCCGTGCTGCACTCAGCCAAGATTGTCGACTGGCATGTGGCGTATCAGCAGGAGAGTGGGGGTGAGAGCCTCGATACATCGACAGAAACCTATGTGGAGGGTCGCCGGGTAGAGTATGTCCGAGGCGAAGGGGGTCGGTATGCTTTTGGTTATAATGATGCGATGGGGTGTCCAATGTTTTCGACGTCAGTGGTGCTGGCATTCAACGGTCCTCAGGTGCGCCCTCTCCATCATGAAAAAGGCTTTATGCTTACGCAGGATTTTCGCAACCCCAAGTGGCCGATGGCGTGCAACTACCGTTATGAGAACCGATTTGAATTTTACGACGATGGATCGTTCCGGGTCGTGGGGGTCAACAAAGGGCGTGGTTGTGGAGACAATGCGATCTACCGTCCGGTGATGCGGATCGATTTGGCTGTGGATACCAACGAGTCGTTTTATGCCCATTACAATACGTGGGTAGAATGGACACACGAAGGAGAAGAACACGTCAGGGGGAGCGAATTGGGTAGTCATGAAAAGTTCCCCTATAAGATTACAGCAGCATCCAATCCACAAAAAGGCTATTATTTGGAACCCAACCATGGACAGTTTCATGATGGGAGTCGGGGAGACAATGCTCACCTTTTTGTGACGCGATTTAAGTCCAACGAAGGGGATCGTGATATGTTGACGCTTGGATCGTGTTGTCAACTGGATCACGATGGTCCAGAGCCCTATCTTGACGGGGAATCGATCCAAAACGGTCACCCGGTTTTGTGGTATATCCCCCGTATACGCAACGATGCACGGGAGGGGCACGAGTATTGTTGGGCAGACACACGTATCGGAGAAGATGGCAACCCAATTATCAAAATTTGGCCATGCACGGTCGGCCCAAAATTTGTCCCGATAACCCCAAAATAATATTTTTTACGATCATTTTAATATTCTTTACGATCATTTTTAATATTTTTAAGTATAAAACAAGCTTCTCCGTGTTAGCATTCTCTCGTGCAAAGCCAAACTGTTTGTACAATCAGGTTGGATGCTTACGGGTCTTCGTGATCGGATGGAGACGGCCGGACTGTACTATTTTTCTTTAATTGGGAGATTAATCATGAAAACAACATTGAAGAGAGCCGCGCTTGGCGCAGCGGTATTATTGGGGATGACTGGCGGTGTTTCGGCAGCAATTTCTCTGCCATTGCAACCGGGATACGCGGTGCATACTTTTGGAGTATCCCCGGATGCTGATAGTGGCGATGATCGTGCTGTATTGCGCATCTATGATACCCATAAGCATATCTACCAAGCGTATGACAATACCGCTTGGGATGCAAAACGTCCTGTAGGTGATTTTAGCCAAACACGCACTTATGATGATTGGACCATTGAGAAAATCGGAAATGTATATGGTATTGCCATTGATCAAAAGAAAAATATATATGTAGCAGCTTCAGCCAACTGGTCTCCTGGGTACACTGGGCAGGGGGAGTCGCGTACAGAAAAGGTTTCGGTACGCTATGGGGATCTGGGCGGTGGAGACAACAACCTCAGTGCTGCGGGTACGATTTATAAAATTGATGGCTTGACAGGAGCGGCAACTCCCTTTGCTGTTTTGCCACAAAAAGAGATAACCATTACCCATCAAGTGTGCGGAAGTCCCGATACAAAAGTACAGCGCCAAACAGGTCCGGGTCTTGGTAACATTGTTTACGATGCGTTTCATCATCAATTTTTTGTCTCCAACTTTTCGGATGGAAAAATCTATCGCATCGATGAAAAGGGTGTGGTAAACATGACGGATGTTTTTAACACCAGTCTTGGTGGTGTAGATGCTTCAGGTTCCGCATATGGACTGGCCCTCTCGCCTCAGGGGGATAAGCTCTTTTTTGGTACGATTGAGATAGGTGACCATTCTTACAAACCGGGTATTTTTTCGGTTGACCTCAATGCCGATGGCAGCTTCAAGGGTCACAGCCCCATGGACACCAGTGCCTTCACAAGTCACGATGCCCG
>JALVWV010000248.1 GCA_027023145.1 Campylobacteraceae bacterium
ATCCACTCCTATTGTCAATCGCTCTATAATAACGAACTTTTACAAAAGGAGTGTACGGTGAATATACATGAGTATCAGGCTAAACAGATATTCCAGAAGTACGGCGTGCCGACCCCGCGAGGGATCGTGGCTACTACGCCCGAGGAGGCAGTCGCCAATGCCAAAGAGCTCGGAGGTAACATTTGGGTCGTCAAAGCACAGATCCATGCTGGTGGACGGGGTCTTGGTGGCGGGGTGAAGCTTGCCAAGTCGCTCGATGAGGTCAAAACCCTCGCCGATGAAATCCTCGGGATGACACTGGTGACCCACCAGACCGGTCCCGAGGGGAAATTGGTGCAGAAGGTGTACATCGAAGAGGGTGCGGATATCAAAGACGAACTCTACCTCGGTGTTGTCCTTGACCGTGCCAAAGAGATGCCGGTCATCATGGCTTCAACCGAAGGGGGTATGGAGATCGAAAAAGTTGCTGAAGAGACCCCCGAGAAGATCGTCAAAGTCGCCGTCGATCCGGCGATCGGCTTCCAAGGCTTCCACGGACGTGAGCTGGTCTTTGGTCTCGGAATCACTGACAAAGCGGAGCAGGGGAAATTCATCAAATTTGCAAAAGCCCTTTATAATGTCTACATGGACAACGACGCCGAGATGATCGAGATCAACCCTCTTATCAAGACTGGTGCCGGTGATTTCTTGGCACTCGATGGCAAGATGGGCTTCGATGACAGTGCCCTTTATCGCCATCCCGATATCGAAGCGATGCGCGACTTGAGCGAAGAAGATCCCGACGAGCGTGAAGCGGGCGAATACAATCTCAGTTATGTAGCCCTCGACGGTGAGATCGGTTGCATGGTCAACGGTGCCGGACTGGCGATGGGAACCATGGATACGATCAATTACATGGGCGGTTCTCCGGCCAACTTCCTCGATGTGGGCGGTACGGCCAATGCCGAAACGGTTGCCAAGGGATTTGAGATCATCCTCAAAAACCCCAACGTCAAAGCGATCTTCGTCAACATCTTCGGCGGGATCGTCCGCTGTGACCGAATCGCCAACGGAATCCTTGAGGCGACCGAAAAGGTCGATGTCAATGTCCCCGTCGTCGTCCGACTCGACGGCACCAATGCCGAAGAGGCAGCCGTGATCCTTGAGAATGCCAATATCGAAAACATCATCACCGCCACCGATCTGGGTGACGGGGCACGCAAAGCCGTCGAAGCAGCAAAAGGAGCGAACTAATGTCTATTCTTGTCAACAAAGATACCAAAATCATCGTTCAGGGTTTTACCGGAAAAGAGGGAACCTTCCATGCTGAGCAGTGTCTGGCATACGGTTCTCAGATCGTCGGAGGGGTTACCCCCAACAAAGGAGGTCAAGAGCACCTTGGCAAGCCGGTATTCAACACCGTCAAAGAAGCAATCGATGCGACGGGTGCGACGGTTTCCATGATCTTCGTTCCCCCCGCGTTTGTCGCCGATGCCGTGATGGAAGCGGCCGACGCCGGGATCGATCTAGCTGTCATCATCACCGAGGGAGCGCCCGTACGTGACATGCAGGCCGCCAAAGCCTACGCCGTCAAGCATGACATGAAGACCATCGGCCCCAACTGTCCCGGCATCATTACCGCCGAAGAGTGCAAGATCGGTATCATGCCCGGCAATATCTTCAAAAAAGGCAACGTCGGCCTCATCTCCAAGTCCGGTACGCTCACCTACGAAGGTGCCAACCAAGTCGTCCGTGAAGGCTACGGCATCAGTACGGCTGTCGGTATCGGGGGTGACCCCATCATCGGTCTGAGCTACAAGCAGCTC
>JALVWV010000249.1 GCA_027023145.1 Campylobacteraceae bacterium
TGACGGAGATCCCCACGATCAGCGCCCGTTCAAATTCCCCGCCCACGTACCACCATCCGGCAAAGGTAAGCAACGCAATCGAGAGGATCGCCAGCGAAAACCACCCAGAGATCTGGTTGGCAAGTTGCTCGATGCGAGGCTTTTTGGTCACCGCATCGCTGAGCATCTCGGTGATGGCGTGCAGAAGCGATTCGTTGGCGTGCTTGGTCGCCCGATAACGCACCACAGAATCGAGGCAGATGGTACCGCTGAGTATGTCGTCCCCCTCACCGTGGAGGATCGGCTCGCTCTCCCCGGTCAGGCTGCTCTCGTCAAAGAGCGCCGATCCGCTCTCGATCGTCCCGTCAATGGCGACTTTTTCACCGGGCTTGAGCTCCAGCAGGTCGCCGGGGACGATGTTTTCGATCGCGATGAGGGATTTTTCGCCCTCTTTGATGACAGTCGCTTCGGTGGGCATGGTGCCGATGATCCGATCAAGGGTGTCGGCGGCGCGTTTTTTGCTCAGCACTTCAAGGTACTTGCCCACCAGCACAAAGGTGATGATCATCGTCGTTGAGTCGAAATAGACTTCCCCCCGGAGGGTGACCATGGCGTAGATCGAATAGATGTAGGAGAGGGTCGCTCCGGCCGCGACGAGCAGATCCATATTGACAAAGCGGTTTTTGAGTCCGTAATACGCCCCGCGAAAAAAAATCCATCCGCTATAAAACAGCGTCGGGGTCGCCAAGGCAAACTCGGCGATGTTGAGGATGTTTTTGAACCGATCCTCGATCCCGCTGAAGTACCCCACATACTGCGCGATGGCAATCCACATGATGTTCATGGTGGCAAACACTCCTACGAGGATGCGGGCGTAGTAGTCGTTGCGGGTTTTGACGGCGCGTTCTTCCTGGAGACGGGGGTCGTAGGGGTAGGCGTTGTACCCGATGGCGCGGATCTTTTCGATGATCTCCGAGAGGCGCAGGGCTTCGGGATCCCAGACGACGTGGGCTTTGTTGTTGGAGTAGTTGATGGTCGCTTCGATGATGCCCTCAGTCTGATGGAGCACTTTTTCGTTGAGCCAGACGCACGCCGAGCAGTGGATCCCCTCAATGATGAGGTTGATTTCACTCAGTCCCTCGGGGGTGGTGCGAATGTACTTTTTCTTGAATCCCTCCAGATCGAAGCGCTCCAGATCATTGTGTTCAGTAGCATGCTCCGCCGGGTCGAGAGTCTGCTTGCCCCGCTTTTCGTAGAAGCTCTCCAGCCCGTCGGATTTGAGCAGATGGTAGACCCCTTCACACCCTTTGCAACAGAAATAGAGGGTCTCATCCCCCTCCTGCTCGGTGATCATCACCGATTCATCAAACTCAAGCCGACAATGGGTACAGGGGACAAGTGCCAAAGGGGACTCCGTTTGGGAAAATAAGTGGTATTATAGCGTTTGTTTTTTAGAGAGGGTCTTTAAAATGTGTTGTATTTGTCAAGCATGTCTTTTGTCACACGCAAGAGTGGCCTCAGATGCTCATCGCATATTTCATAGATCGTTTCGGCATCCATTTGGAAGTAGTGGTGTGAGAGGATATCCCGCACGCCCATGACGCCCCGCCAATCAATATCGGGATATTTTAGCAGCAGCTTTTTATCTGTCAGTTTGTCGATATTTTTGAACCCTTCTCCAATGGCGATCAGGCGCATGGAGATGCTGTCGAGCTTTTCCAGCCCTTCTGTGTCTTCCAGAAAATCATCACTGGAGTGTATCGCAACGAAACGTTCCAATATCAGTTCGATAGAAAATGCGATCTCTTCAAGTGTGGCACG
>JALVWV010000250.1 GCA_027023145.1 Campylobacteraceae bacterium
ATCCGCGCCTTGGTACTCCCCAGGTCGATCACGGTCGTCTGCTCCGGCAGTGGGGCGAGCTCCTGAAGAATCGCAATGATCCCATCCACCGGCACACTCAGATAGAGATGATCCACTGCTTTGACTTCATCGATGCTTTCGACGATTTTGTCAACCAGCCCGAGTTTGAGTGCTTCAATGCAATGCTGATCGTTGTGATCGAGACCGATCACTTCCACATCATTGTATATTTCCTGGAGTGCCAGACTCAGCGACCCCCCCATTAAGCCAAGACCGATTATTCCAATTTTCATCAAAAACCTTTCCGATACATTCACATAATATTCATGAAAAATTATAGCACAAAAGCACCAAGGCAAGGCTCATCAATGCATGGTTTAACCTATTCATGGTATAATGGATACCAAAGTTTACGTCTCGAGGAGCAACACTATGTTACGACGACTTCTGATACTATCTCTTTTGGCAACTCCGATTATCGGCATGGCCAAAGCCACTCCAGCGCAAAAGAAACACAAGATTGAGATCAAGGCGGTCAAGTTCGTCGGGGTCAAGCATGTACCGATCGATGAACTTAAAGCTGTTCTGGTCAACAAAAAATCCTCTTTTTTCGGCTTGGTATCCATGAATGGAAAATATCAACCCAAAGAGCTGAAGGGTGATGCTGTCCGTATCCGTGATGTCTATTATCAACATGGATACCTTGATGTGCAAATTGGTCGTCCAAAAGTCGCTATCGACCCCGTCACCTCAGAAGCTACTATTACCTATCGGGTACGGGAAGGGCTGCCCTACAAAGTCTCCAGAGTACGCCTTGTCAAACACAGAGGGATCGACACAGCTGCTCTGCGCAAAAAGCTCAAGCTCACATCGGGAAAGACCTTCAATGTCGCAACATTGAGAGAGGATATCCGTACCATTACCACCCGTGTCGGCGATAAGGGGTATGCCTTCGCACAAGTACAGCCCCGCTTTCGCAAAAACAGTCGCAATCGAACCATTGGTATCGCCTATTTCATCCGACCCGGCTCCAAGGCACTCATTCACGATATCCGTATACATGGCAACACCAAAACCAAAGAATCGGTCATTCGAAGCTATATAACACTGGCACCGGGAGATCACTATCGCCTCTCCGATCTAATCGATGCACAAAATGAACTCTCACGGAGTGGGTATTTTGAGACGGTCTCACTTCGCCCAGTACGTGCTCGAGGAAACAAAGTCGATATCGATGTCACCGTCAAGGAAGCCAAAACTGGACAAATCATGGGTGCAGCTGGCTATGACAGTCTGGAGGGAATTTTTGTCGAAGGCTCCTACTCTGAAAAAAACATGTTCGGTACCGGGATCTCTGCCAGCCTCTCTGCTTCATATTCCAAACTCAAAAAGAATGGTACACTCTCCTTTGATGATCCTCGTGTAGCTGGCACCCTTTTTGGACTCTATGGAGGACTCTTTCGCACCGACACGGTTGATGGTGATGACAAAACCTACGGCTTCAACAAAAAAGAGCTGGGAGGATACCTCGGACTTCGACGCAAAATCAACAGTGAATTGAGTGTTTCGATGGATTACAATTACGACGATGTCCGTTACAGCGATGTCAACACAAGCAGATTTTCATCAGGGCTGAGGGACTACATCAAATCATCCATCGGTCTCTCCCTGACCTACAACAACACCGACAACTTCTACACCCCACGCAAAGGAATTTATACAAAAGCTCGGATAGAGTATGCTGGTCTTGGAAGTGGTGCTAATTTTGCTAAATACTGGAAAGGCAGTCTCAAATTTGCCGCATACTATGGTCTAAAGGATCAGCTTGGCTACGACCTGATCCTCCGCTACAAAGCTCAAGCACAGTACATTAAAGATCTCGGATTTACGCCCGAAGCCGAGCGGCTGCACATTGGTGGATATTATAACGGTGTCCGGGGATATCGCAGTGCCTCTATCGTCCCAAAAGGCGGGACAAGCGGTGGACTCATGAGCTTTACCAACAGCATCGAAGCCAGCATTCCCCTCTCAGAGAGAAATCAGGTTCGCTTGACGGGCTTTGCCGATGCAGGGATGATCCAGAATACCTCTGCTGACCGCACCATCAAGAAGTCCGTCGGGGCTCAAATCGAATGGCGCTCACCCATGGGAGATGTCAACTTTATCCTCGCCAAAGCCATTGGAGCAAAACCTACCGACAAAACATCCTCATTTGAATTTACGATCGGTAAAGAGTTTTAATAACTCTTGCTTGTTCACATTTTAATCACAAGTTTTTCCGGAAGGAATAGGTCTTTGATCTGTTCCTTCATAAGATAGGTTATCCCCTCTCCTTCAATACGCAGTGTCTCATGATCCAAGAGAAATTCGATCCGAGCCTTTGCAGAGTTTTCATGGAGAATCAATACCAAAGTATATAAGAATATCAACCATTTAATCTTAGATTTTTTTGGAAGAAGTTGTCGATATTTTTTATAGCTTTGTTTATGGTATTTCTTCCCTCGTGATCGCAAGAGCATGGCAATCAAAAGCATTTCTTCATGTGTAAAATCATAATTCAGCTCATGCATCGCGACATAAAAGGCATGCTCATGTTCTTTGTAAATGGTCAGCATCTTGCCAATGTCCGATAAAGCAAGTGCGTAGTGGATCATCTTGAGATCGTGCTTGTCACCTTTGAACTTCGCAGCAAAGAGTTCAAAGAGTTTTTGGGCCAATTTCTTCTTGTTTCCCAAGGGGAGATCCAGCAAATCCAATCGATCGCGGATACTTTGGACACTGGGGTTGATCCCTTTGGGGAAATAGGGGTTACCCTTGGGCAGAAGTGTAGCAAGGTAAACCCCCTCGCGCACCCCTACACCGCTTGTAATCACCTCTTTGGCGCCTATGCGATTGAGGATCATTTCAAAAATCAGCATCCCCTCGCGGATCGTGTCGTATCGATTGGCTTTGATTGTGGTATGTTTCAGACCAGGAATCGTCGAATGGATAATGGTATTGAGATAAGGTATGGCCTCCTCTACACGATACGTAAAAGCATGAAGCTTATCAAAAGGATACGCATGGGTCGCCATGAACCCTTTAGCAAACGCTCGCGCTGAACCGCCAATTCCAACAGCCAGCTTCGAAATAAAACGCTTAGGCAATCGTTCCAGTTCTGCATCGATATAACGTTGCGCTTTTTCAATATCAATCGTTGTATGCGTGAAAAGTTCTTTGATCCGCACGGTTCCGAGATTGAGGGATACTTTTTCGACAATCCTCCCCTTGACGATACGCGCCATATCAGAAGATCCCCCACCGATATCAATCGTAATCGCATCGTCAATCGGCAAGAGATTACTCGCGGCCAACGCGCCAAATTGGGCTTCACTCTCCCCATCAATCACCCGAATGTGTATACCGATCTCTTTGTAAACTCGATGGATAAATGCGTCACGATTGGGCGCATCGCGCAAAGCAGACGTCGCCACACACAGTGTCTTGTGGACACGGTAATCGTCAAGAATGGTTTTAAAAGACGCCAACGTTTGAAAAGCACGCTCCATCGGGAGAGGTTGAAGATACCCCTCACGTTGATAAGCCCCTTCGCCGATCCGTACACGGCTTTTGTGCTGGCACAGAAGATGAAAGCCATAGCGGCTTGTTTTTTGGAAGATAACCAAGCGGGCGGAGTTGGAACCGATGTCGATAACGGCGGTACGCTTGGCCATGGGCAGCGATCAGACCTCAGCCTGTATCTGTTCGTATTTAAACTTGAGCTCTTCGACACTCTCGACATTATTAGGATCCGAGGTAATGCAGTCAACCGGACAGACAGCCACACATTGAGGCTCGTCGTAATGCCCTACGCACTCCGTACAGCGATCCGCATCAATCAGATAAATAGGATCATTCTCCTCAATCGCCTCGTTGGGACACTCTTCGCGACACGCATCGCACGCAATGCAATCATCGGATATCAATAATGCCATATGTACCTCTTGTTTCCTAATTTTTGTTTAGGAGTTATAGCTTATAGAAGCTTATTCTTTATTTAAAATCCTATGATCCAATTGGTAAAATAAGTGTTGCGACTGCTCCCTTCCCATCTCGACGATTTTTGATAGTGATTTCCGCACGCAGGGCATCCGCTGCACTCTTGACCAAAAACAATCCCAAGCCAGCACCCGTCGATTCCGATGAGCGCTTAAAGGGGGCGAACAGATCCAGGTTCTCTTCGATTCCGCTCCCTTCGTCCCGCACTTTGATATAGAGTTTCTCCTGTTTGCGATAACTGAACATTCGGATCCGTTTCCCCTTCGGGGTAAACTTGATCGCGTTTTGCAACAGGTTCTGGATAATTTGACGCAGGAGTAGACGTGGAAGTGTTATGGTAAGTCGCTCAGGGCTCAGGCGGCAGTGCAACTCTTTTTTCTCCTGAGCCGCCAGCAGAGAAAACTCTTCACACATTTCCCGGAGAAACTCTATCACATCCAACGATTCCGGCTCTTCAAACTGCGCCCCCTCTGCCCGTCCGAATTCCAAAATCGAACCGATAATTTTATTCATATCATCCACTGAGTGTATGTTTTGTTTCAGCGCCTCTACCAAATCTTCGGTACGGCGTGTCCGCTTCAACAGTGCTACCTGGCTTTTCGTCTTCATAACAGCCAGAGGCGTTTTGAGTTCGTGTGCTGTCCCCACAAATAACTCTTTTTTATAATTGAGAAAATTCTGTATCCTGCCAACAAGGCGATTGACCGATTCCCCCAGAGGGAGAAACTCTTCTGGAACCCCTTTCAAATTCAGCGGAGACAATTTATTTTCGTTCATCATGGCTATTTTTCGGCTAAATACCCGTATCGGAGCGATCAGCATCCCAGAGAGGAAGAAGGCATAGATTAGTATCCCAACCATCCCAAAAATATTCATAACAATAATGCCGCGTGTCACTTTCTGTTGTACCTGCTTTTGCTGAGTAATATCCGCTGTCAGCACCAAATAACGCTGCAAAGCAAATTCGTAGGGGAAATACCCCTCGAGGTAATAATGTTTATCTTCATGAAACGTTCGGAAATGGACTGCACGAAAATCTTCATTCGGTAGAGATGCAATCCGTGCCTTGACTTTCAATGTCTTTTTTAAAATAGCTCTTTTATCGATCAATGCTTTAGCGACATCATTGTAGGTAGCAAACAGATATCGCGCCTGCTTAACCATAGACTCTTTAAGCTCATTATCCACACTGTAACTGATGTAACTATAGAAAAGAATGGAAAAAAAGAATTCAAGCACCACCGTTGCGGCGGTAAGCTTGATGAGGAAGTTGGTTCTCAGGCTTTTTTGCTGGGGTAACAAAATCGGTATCCACGACGGCGTACGGTTTCAATCGTTGTGATGTTGAGTGGCTTATCCATCTTTTGGCGGATCTGGTTGATCGCAACTTCGATGACATTGGGGGTAACGAGCTCTGGCTCTTCCCAGATCGCATCAAGGAGTTGTTCCTTGGAGACAATTTGATCTTTGTGCATCGCCAGATGGGTCAGAACCTCAAATGGTTTTCCTTTGAGTTCAATGTCCTCGCCCTTATAGATGATCTTCTCCTCTTCCGGGTTGATCACCAGATCATCCACTTCGATGATATTACTGGTACCAAAACGAAGTTTGGCCTCAATACGCACAAGGAGGATCTCAAAATCAAATGGTTTTTTGATGTAATCATCTGCCCCGGCTCGGAGGGCTTCGATCTCGCTCTCTTTATCATCACGTGCCGAGAGGACAATGACGGATGTTTTGGGAGACTGAGCCTTGATATCGGCGATGATATCGACACCATTTCCATCAGGGAGCATCCAGTCGAGCAATACCAAATTGTAATTACGGATGCCCAGAAAATAGCGCCCGTCACTGATATTCTCAGCAACATCGCTTTGGTAGCCAAACTCTTTGAGCCCATCAGAGAGTGTTTTGTTGAGTGTAACTTCATCTTCAATGATCAAAATACGCATGGTAAACCCTTTTATCTTTAAGTTTGGATTAATTATAGCATAATTTTATCAACAAAAGAAGTTTTTGTCACTCAAAAGAGATTTATCTCGATTTTTTTTCAATCATCCAGACCTTCTTTTGAGGCGACCAAGTCGCCAAATAGTGGATACGATCTTCTTTGGCTGCCTGAGCTACGAGACTATAGGAGAAGGGGATCGCTTGGAGTTCGAGTTGATTTTTGGCTTGGAGATTTATCTTCCGTATGCGTCCATTGGGATCTGGAAGTTCGAGGATCTTATGTGGAGTGGAAGCCAATCCTTTCTCTGCACTGATATCAAAAGCATACAATCCATTATCCCGCGCAGAACCGGCAAGGAGAAATGTGCCCTTGTGGGCATGGATCACGCGCAATGTCAAGGCATCAAACCCTTCAACACGCTGCAAAATGCGTTTGGTGGCTGGATCGACGTGGTAGATCACGCCTCGCGAGTGCTGATAGCTCGATTCATCAATCGAAGCGACCCACAGGGTATGGTCGCTACAATCATAGGCAACCGCACTGAGTCCATACGGGTTATCCGGTCGGGGACGCACATCATCAAAGGTCATAAAAATACCCACTCTTCCTGTCGTTGTATCGAGGCGAAAAAGCTTTTTTTGCAATGTGAAGGTGGATGGATGGATCGAAATATACGGTGTCGGAATGAGATAGAGATTGCCAATTACATCGAGGGCGTAGGTGCTAAAATTGGCATACTGTTCCCACTGTTTTGGGTGCAAAACCTGGGTAAAGTTTGCACCATAGCGCAAGGCTATACCCGTGTAGTGTTTTTGGGAGAGGTCAATCATCACCGGCTGGGGGATGTGCATCTGGCGCAAAAATTGGGGCGGTCGAGAACAAACTCGTGCAGGAGAAAAGGTTCCGAAGTTCCAAATGTGCGCATCGGAGGAGTCCCCTCGATGCTGCTTGACTACGACCACAACAGTCGCTAATCCTGCCACAAGGATCAGTGCAACTGCAATTGGCAATAGGCGCTTCACAGCAAAACCTTATGCGACAACACGACCGTCATAGGATCACACCAACTGCTGCATATCTTTGGGGCGGAAACGCATCGCCACGATAAGTGTCCCAAGAAGCATCAACAGCAGAGCAAAGCTGCTCATGGCATCGGCGGCATCACCTTCGGCACAGTCACAATTAGGTTGTGCATCGTTCTCATCATTTGGCGTATCTGTTGCAGGAGAGACATTGTGAGGTGTATCGACTTTCAGCTGTGCTGGGTCACTATCATCACACCCTCCCTTTGCATATTCAGGTTTGTTATCCTGATCATCAGCGCACACACCGTTTCCAGGTGTGGAATCCTCATCTTCAAGATTTTGATCATTGGATGCTGACATGATCTCGGCTGTGTTTACGATTTTACCTGATGCGTCTCCTTTGATTGTAAACACGATCTTCCTGGTGGTACTTTTACCGGGTTCCAAGGCGGCAATAGGTCTCTTCAGTACGGCATCGTCCCCGTCATGATTCCAGTTAGAATCGTTTAGAGTAAGCCCCTCAGGGATCATGTCACGGATTTGAATGTTTTTAGCCGTGACGGTTCCCTGGTTGTACACTGTGATAATAAACGTGACGTTATCGCCCCGTTTAAATTTTGTGCCTACCGGAGCATCGACTTGTTTTTTAATCGCAAGGTCGAAGTGCTGCTCGACACTGATTTTGGCAGGATCAATATCATCACAACCCTTATCTGCCCCAGCATCAAAACTGTTGTCAGCGCCCGAACCGGATGTTTCAGTAGAGCACGCTTTGTTGCCGGGTGTTGAATCGATATCAGAGAGACCAAGGTCATTGGATGCATCCGTGATCTCAGCACGGTTGACAATCTGTGTCCCCTGATAATCACGATCAATGGTAAAGACTATGGTGACATCCTTGCTTGCTCCAGCAGCCAATGCGCCGATACTTTTTGTCGCCGTTTCGCCATCGGCTGACTGAGTCCAGCCCGCATCAGCCAGTGTCAGCCCTTCAGGAATATAATCACTAACCTCTACATTGGTTGCATCGACGTTCCCTTGATTGGTCACGGTGATCGTAAACGTCACCTTATCGCCGACCTTGCGCTTTTCGCCTCCGACCAGTTTTTTGACCAAAGCCAAGTCAAAGACATTCTTGACATACCCAAAGTCGACCGTCATGTTGCCCCAAGTATCGTGAGCATCATCTTGGTCGTCTCCTGGTT
>JALVWV010000251.1 GCA_027023145.1 Campylobacteraceae bacterium
CAGCCATCCTGGCTTCCGTGGTGATTGGACTTTTTGATGAGACGATTCAGGCGTATGTGGCACTAGCAGTGCTGATGCCGATCGTTGCTTCCATGGGGGGGAATGCCGGGACACAGTCGCTGACCATCATGGTACGTCAAATCGCCCTAGGGGAGTTGAGCTGGAGTGAGGCCAAAGGGGCGATTCGGCAGGAGGTATTGGTCTCCTTGCTCAACGGTTTGATTTTTGCATTGGCAATGGGGGTCATCGCGTTGCTCTGGTTCCATGATACGAGGCTGGGGGTGGTGATCGGTTTGGCAATGATTATCAATCTACTCTTCGCCGGATTCTTTGGTGCCATTATCCCGTTGGGGCTTAAACGTGTCGGAGTCGACCCAGCGGTGGCCAGCTCGGTGCTGTTGACGACGGTGACCGATGTAATTGGCTTCTTTGCCTTTCTCGGATTGGCCAGAGTTATCTTGATATAAAGAGGAGAGATCATGATCGAAAATTTTACACTGCACCCCCTTGAAAACCCGGTATACGTCCAGGCAAACCTTGCGACCTATGAGCAGGATGGCATCCCCAAAGATTGGGAAGTCGTCGAAGCCTACGACAGTGTGGCGATCCTCATCTGGCACCGGGATCGTGATGCTTTTGTCCTCGTCAAACAGTTCCGCCCGGCCGTGTATCTCAATAATCGCGATGGGATGACAGTCGAGTTGTGTGCCGGATTGGTAGATAAGAGGTTGCCTCTTGAAACGATTGCCCAGGAAGAGATCCTCGAAGAGTGTGGATACGATGTGCCGCTTGAGACGATCGAGAGGGTGACGGCGTTTCATACTTCGGTTGGATTTGCCGGTAGCAAGCAAACGTTGTACTATGCTGAAGTGGATGAAGCGATGCATGTCGGAGAAGGAGGCGGGATCGATCAGGAACAGATCGAGGTGATCGAATTACCTACGGCTGAAGCGACAACATTTATCTATGATGAATCGGTTGCGAAGACACCGGGATTGATGTTTGCCTTCCTGTGGTGGCAGAAAAGGAAAATACGAGCAGAGAGTGGAAATCCCGCCAAGGTGCACAATCTTACACCAGTGGAGTAAAAATTTTGGTACAATACCGATAAAAAGGTTTTCCGCATGTTTACCTCCCTTATCCAGGGTTCCCTCTTCGGTCTCGGTGCTGCCGTACCTCTGGGACCGATCAATGTCCTCATCATGAGCACTGCGCTGCGGAGTTACCCCTCAGCTGTGGCGTTTGGTGCCGGAGCAATGAGTGCGGATGCGACGTATCTGACTTTGCTTCTTTTTGGACTGTTAAGTCTGCTGGATCACCCGGCGATTCTATTGATACTTGGTATCGTCGGATCGGGTTTTCTCCTCTACATGAGCTACGGCATCTATCAGGGTCGCCACGATCCCATTCACCTTCAGATGCTCGAAAAACCTCCGTCCATCATCGGCAATTATCTCAAAGGGCTCGGTCTGACTCTGCTAAACCCTTATACCATCATCTTCTGGCTCAGCGTCTCCACCTATATACAGACGGCTCAGCTCCAGCC
Organism: Campylobacteraceae bacterium; assembly: GCA_027023145.1. Classification (GTDB taxonomy): domain Bacteria; phylum Campylobacterota; class Campylobacteria; order Campylobacterales; family Sulfurovaceae; genus S017-3. Next base: position 1,547 of record JALVWV010000251.1, read on the forward strand.
GCTCTGGACGATACTCGGAATGTTTGGCGGCATTCTCCTCTGGATCACCCTTATGCCACTGCTCATCCACAAGACCAAGCATCTTTTTTCTCAAAAGACCGTCACCGTCATCTCCACCCTCTCAGCTACGGTTATCGCCTTTTTTGGTTTGGCGATGCTGGTGCGGATTGCGCGGGATTTTTTGTAGAGCAATAGCCTACACAATAATTTATGGGACTGAAGTCCCAGCCCCTGAAGCTTCCTCTACTCTA
>JALVWV010000252.1 GCA_027023145.1 Campylobacteraceae bacterium
GAATAGAAAGAGGTATTATATTGTAGGGTTGGCTTCAGCCGACCATCTACTATTCTATCCCACGAAAAAACGTGAGACAGGAAAAGAAAAGGGAGGGGAAAAGAGACGCGCAATCAGTCCATTTGCTTGCGCAGGAAAGTAGGAACGTCGAGGACGTCTTCATTGGTGCCGTCAAAACCACCGACAACACGACGTTGCTGACGGGCAGGTTGGATGGGGGTGTTTGCACTCGCTGCGTTGTTTTTCATGAGTGTGGAAGCTTCATTAGCTTTTTTCGCTTTTTCACTTGCCAGACTATTAGGGTCTTCAAACCCGGTGGCTACAATGGTGATCCGAACTTCATCTTCACCAATATCTGGATTGGTTGTCGTTCCGAAGATCACGCTGGCATCTTCGTCCGCGTTTTCTTCGATGATACCCATTGCCTTGGAAATTTCAAGGATTGGATAATCGGGATGAATATGGAAATGCACCAGGACACCCATCGCACCATCGATGGAAATATCGTCGAGGAGTGGAGACTCCAAAGCCATTTTGGCTGCATCGTAGGCAGCGTTAGCACCAGCACTTTGACCAGCTCCCATCAGCGCAAGGCCTCGATGCTTCATCACCGTACGGACGTCCGCAAAGTCAAGGTTGATGTCGTTGGGAGCATGCGAGAGGATGACATTGGAGATCCCACCCACCGCTTGGGCGAGGATATTGTCTACGAGGCGAAAGCTCTCCTTGACCCCGAGATTTTTCTCAACAATGGTCAAGAGCTTCTCGTTGGGGATCACGACGATAGAGTCACTCTCCTGCTTGAGTTCCTCCAGGCCGCTTTTAGCCAGCTTCATCCGCTTACGTCCTTCGAATTTGAAGGGGCTGGTTACAACCGAGACGGTCAAGGCACCGACGTCCCGAGCAGCCTGTGCCACAACGGGCGCAGCACCGGTACCGGTACCGCCCCCCATTCCAGCAGAGATGAAGACGATATCAGCACCAGCCAATATCCCTTTGATCTCTTCGAAACTCTCCAAGGCTGCTTCGCGCCCTTTCTCCGGCACCATACCTGCACCCAAACCCCGTGTCGCATTCATGCCCAATTGAATCTTAAACGGTGCCAGGGATGTTTCAAGTGCTTGAGCATCAGTATTGGCGACGATGAGATCAATTCCACTTATCCCCTCATTGATCATGTGGTTAATCATGTTTCCTCCGCCCCCGCCGACGCCGATCGCTTTGATCTTGGCGCCTTCGGGTACAGAAGTGTTGACCTTTTCCACTTCGATATCAAAATTTTCCATCATTATTTTTCTCCCTTTTAAAATAATTGTTTGAGCCAATTCCCGAAACGACTGAGAACGCCTTGTTCATTGTCATCCGGTTGAGTCAGATCATCAAAAGAGAACGGTGCCTCTTTCCTGCTTGTATCCTTGTCGCCCCATTTAGGATCCTCTGTGTTTTTGCCACCAAAAAGACTATCGGTCTCTTCGGTACTTTTGGGTTCTTTTTCGCGTAGGCGTATATTTCTCAGATCGTCTTCGAGTTGCCCCTCATCTTGTTTGTTGTGCAGAAGCCGTCTGGCATTATCGATCTCATATTGTGTATGTTCACCCACTCGATACAGCAACAGACCGATCACTGTGGCAAATTCTGGATCGTTCAAATCCTCAAAGAGTCCATCGAGTTTTCGAGGATACCCCACCCGTACCGGCTTGGCATGAAAGATGGCTTGTGCCAGCTCGCGCAACCCTTTCAACTTGGTCATGCCGCCAGTCAGGATGATCCCGGATCCCACTTGATCTTCCAAACC
>JALVWV010000253.1 GCA_027023145.1 Campylobacteraceae bacterium
GTCAGCTGACGCAGGGGATCTGGAATGACTGGGAATTTTCGAGCCACGAGTGTGCGATGCTTCAGGAGGAGATCGCACGGGGTACGGCGGTCTTCCGGGTCGATGGTCCCAAGACACTTCCAGAAGGGGAAGACAGTCAGATGATGCAGTTTGACATCGGGTACGGTCGGTACGGCGGCGGGATCCACTACCGCCCGATGCTCGATGTCACCTATACCGTCCCCCGTGATCGGATCGATCTGCCTCCGTGCACCCTCGCGACGGTGAGTACTGCCGGTACCGAGGAGGGGTTGCGCAGTGGATTTGATGTTCAAGGGGATCGTGTCTATGGCTACCTCGAGTTTGACACGGCGCAGCTTCCCGATCCTAGCCGAACGGTGATCACCGAATGCGCCCTCAAGATCCGCAACACCAACCATTTCAAAAAAGCCTCCGATGTCCGTTTCTACGTCGAGCTGGTGGAGGTGGATGAGGTGGGGAGCTACGAAGACATCCGTCGCCGGGAAAAGATCGAGTACCTCGGGTACGAAGTGGCCGAAAAAGAACTCAGTACCCGGCGGTATCAATACTTCAAATTTGATACGCTCTCCAAAAACATCCTCGATGCTCTTCACCAAAACGGCGCGAAGCTCAAGTTGGTCATCAAGCCCACCAGCGCCCTCGGTGCCCGAAACCGTGTCACGGAGTGGAACAGCGATGTCGAGCTGGTCGTCCGCTACATCCCCCGGCGGCGCCAGCCCCCTGCTCCCGCCAAGCGCCTGACCCTCTCCAAAGAAAATAAAATGATCAAACTCACCTGGAGCGGAGTCGAGGATGAAGCGCTGAGGGGTTACTACGTGGTACGCAACAGCTTCCATCCCCCGCGCCACTTCATGGATGGGGTCAAGATCTACGGCGGGCGGGATACGTGGACATACGACAATTTCGCCTCGTTTTCCAAGTCGAAGTATTACGCCGTCTTCACCTACGATGATGTGCCGAACTTCTCTGAACCGACGCTGGCACATTACGATCCGCTGGAGACGTATTGATGGGAAGTACCTGTTCATGAAGAGTGTCGCCATTCTTTTCAGCGGGCAGGGAACCAACTTTGCCTACCTTGCCGAGCACCTGCCTGCTCACGGGATCCGCATTGCCGTGGCACTGACCAATAATCCCGAGGCGGGCGGGACAGCCGTCGCCCGCACACACGGCATCCCACTGGAGATCATCGACCATCGGAGCTTTGCCGACCGGGAAGCGTTTGACGCAGAAGCGGTGCGGCGCCTGAAACACTACGCTCCCGATCTGACGGTACTGGCAGGTTTCATGCGGATCGTCACTCCAGTCTTTACCGAACAGATACGGGCGATCAACCTCCACCCTTCGCTCCTTCCCCGTCACAAAGGGCTCCATGCCATCGAACGTAGCTATGCTGATCCTCATGCAGAAGGGGGCGTGAGTATCCATTGGGTAAGTAGTGAACTTGACGGTGGGGAGATTATCCTGCAGAAACGTGTGATGAAATCCAATCTGAGCTTGGAGGCCTATACGGCAGCCATACGACGGATCGAAAAACAGGGATTGCTCGAAGCGGTGGTTCGGGTGCTTTATCGCCACGCCAACACATAATCTAAATTTTGATATTTTAATTTTGTTCATAGCCAAAGCGGATTCAGGGCGGCAAAAGACCGACTGAAACCGAAGCCCCCCCTTCTAGTTAAAATCGCAAACAACTATGCTATACTGCCACATGAACTTTTCATGCATGAGCAACATGATATTACACAAGGGAGATCTAATGTCAAAACAC
>JALVWV010000254.1 GCA_027023145.1 Campylobacteraceae bacterium
CTCGATTGATGTAAGCACCTATGACCTCCCGGAGCATCTCGATGTGCTCGATCTTAACGATATCGGTAGTATAATCGAGTGGATAGACGCCCACGCCACTTCACTCAAAGGAACACACGCTACATGAAAACCATACTCGACTCCATCAAAACCATTGCCGTCAGTGTCGATGCCCTGATCCAGGAGGGCGACTTGGGCTACAGTACCCAGCACAATGCCACTGGGGATACACAGCTCAAAATGGATGTCGCCGCCGACCACGTCATCGAAGAAGCACTCAGTGCCCTGGCACATGTCCGCGCCATCATCAGCGAGGAGAAAGAGGACGTACTGATACTCGATCCCCAGGCACCTTACACCATTTGCTATGACCCGCTGGATGGCTCGAGCATTGTCGATGCCAACTTCACCGTCGGCGCCATCTTTGGTATCTACGAAGGGGAACCCTCCGGTGCCTCCCTGATAACCGCCGCCTACGTCCTGTTCGGGCGTCACATTGAAATGGTCTCCGTCGAACGGGGCAACCCCCCGGTACGCAAACGCTTTGTCCACGGAAGATGGCATCCGATGGATCAAGCATTCATGCTCAAGGAAAAAGGCAGACACAATGCCCCCGGCGGCACCCAGCAATACTGGCCTCCGTACCACAAAGCCTTCATCGACAGCCTCTTCGCCGAGGGATACCGCCTCCGCTACAGCGGTGGCATGGTTCCTGACCTGCATCACTTGCTCGTCAAGGGCGGCGGGATCTTCAGCTACCCCGCCACCACCGATGTCCCCAATGGAAAGTTACGACAATTGTTCGAAGTCCTGCCGTTTGCCCTGATCTTCGAAGCCGCCGGTGGTCAGGCGATCGACCATCACGGCAAACGTCTCCTTGAGCTTGCCCCCAAACACCACCACGATACCACCCCCTGCTTCTTCGGCTCCAACTACGAAATCAATGCCCTGAAAAAAGCGTACGGAATCGCAGAATGAGTCACGTGATGGATCGCTATGAGATTGCCCTCGAGGATAAAACCAAAGAGCTCAAAGCCTGCCAGAGTGAACACGGCCACAAAAGCTGCCTCCCCTGCGACAAACTCAACAACTGTGAGCTGCGGGATGCGTACGTCAATGCGGTTTATGAGAGCATGAACAAAGGACAAGGCGGTGGGTTTGAGTTTTAGCCGCGGTGCGTGGTGTATTGGTGTATTGGTGTATTGGAAAAAGGGGCTGGGACTTCAGTCCCACAAACGCGACTGAAGTCGCGTCTCCAATATAGTAGCGTTGCAAAGCAACGCCAACCAAAATTCCTAATTCCTAATCCCTAATCCCTAATTCAAAAGGAGCTTTCATGCGACTGCTAACCCTCGTCACTTTCATCTGGGCATTCTCCTTCTCGTTCATCGGCGTCTATCTCGCTGGGAAGCTCGACAGCTATTTCGCCGTCCTGATCCGTGTGGCGCTGGCATCGCTGATCTTCATCCCCTTCACCAACTTCCGCCTCCCCAATCGTTTCAAACTCCGCATCATGGGGATCGGGATCATTCAGATCGGGTTGATGTATATCTTCTTTTACAAATCGTTCCTCTTCCTTAGTGTCCCGGAGGTGCTGCTCTTTACAATCTTTACCCCCATCTACGTCACGGTGATCTATGATCTCCTCAAGGGGCGCTTTAACCCTCTCTACGTCGTCACCGCCGCTATCGCCGTCGCCGGAGCCTATGTGATCAAAGCCTCACAGGTTAATCCCGGTTTTTTCGTCGGTTTCCTGATGGTGCAGGGAGCCAACATCACCTTCG
>JALVWV010000255.1 GCA_027023145.1 Campylobacteraceae bacterium
CGGATCGACCGAAATCCCCGTGGGCGAGGTGGTTGAGGTAGATGAAATATTGTTGATAGAGCGGTTTATCCAGTCCCATTTTTGCGCGCAGATCGGCTACAGATCGGGCATTGGCTTTGTCACCGAGGATGGCCGCCGCCGGATCTCCGGGGGTCAAATGTACCATGGAGAAAACCAGCAACGTCACCCCGAAAAGGGTCGGGATCGTCCACAGCAGGCGCTTGAGTACGTAGGATAGCATTCAGATCCTCCTTGAAAACCTATGGATAAAAGCACCGTGGGGATGCTCTTGGCGAGAGGTTTGTCTGTGCACAGGGGAGGAACCCCTATGCGGTAGCATGGCGGACTATTTGTCCAGCCAGACTTTGTCGAAGCGTCGTTTCCCCATGGGGTCGAGCTTGAAGTTCATGACATTTTTGCGGATCGGCTCGACAACAAGTGAGTTGGCGATGGTGACCCAGGGAACCTGATCGGCGAAGATCTCCTGCGCCTTCATATAGAGTTTGGTACGCTCTTTGATGTCGGTCGTGGTCTTGGCCTTGGCAATGAGCGCGTCGAACTCCGGGTTTTTCCATCCGGCGCGGTTGGCAGCGGGTACTTTGGCCGCATTGGAGGTGAGCAGGACGTTCAGGAAGTTATCCGGATCGCCGTTGTCCCCGGTCCAGCCGAGCAGACAGGAATCATCTTCGAAGTGCCGCCCTTTGTCGAGATACGTACTCCAGTCGTAGGAGACGATTTTGGTCTTGACACCGATTTTGGCCAGGTCAGCTTGCATCGCTTCGGCGACCTTGCGTGCATTGGGCATGTAGGGGCGGGAGACCGGCATCGCCCAAAGTTCAAACTCGAGGTTTTCGTGACCGGCATCTTTGAGAAGGGCTTTGGCTTTCTCGGGGTTGTACTCGTAGTGTTTGATGTTGGGGTTGTAGCTCCACATCGTAGGGGGGATCGGGGAATCAGCAGGCTTGCCAAATCCGGCATAGATCGCTTTGACGATCGCCTCTTTGTTGATCCCGTAGTTAATGGCGCGGCGGACGCGGACATCACGGAAAGGGGCAAATTTTACTTCATCGAGAGCCAGGTAGCCGACATTAAGCCCCTCTTGTTTGACCAGCTTGATGTTGGGATCGGCTTCGAGTTTGGCAACCTCCTCGGGATTGGGGAAGTCCATGACATGGATGGAGCCGACTTTGAGCTCGGCAGCACGCACCGAAGCGTTGGTGATGACCTTGAGGATCAGTTTTTTGATGTATGGCTTTCCGCCCCAGTATTTTTCGTTGGCGGTGAAGATCATTTTGTCGTCTTTGACCCACTTGACGAAGACAAACGGCCCGGTACCGACGGGATAACGGGAGAGACGATCGGCTTTTTTCTCAGCCAGCAGATCGTTGGCGTATTGACTGGAGAGGATCGAAGCAAAATCCATCGCGAGGTTGGAGATGAAGGGGGCTTCGGGCTTCTTCAGGAGAAATTTGACGGTGTATTTGTCCACTTTGACGACATCTTTGACGATGCTGTCCATGTCCATGGCACCCCAGTATTTGTAGGTTCCGCCCACTTCATGGAAGGGGTGGCTTTTGTCAAACTGCCGCTTGAACGAAAAGACAACATCATCAGCGGTAAATTCGGACTCTTTGGGGTAGAATTTTGTCGGGTGAAACATCACCCCTTTGCGCAGATGGAAGGTGTATTCCAGCCCATCCGGGGAGACATCCCAGGATTCCGCGAGTCCGGGCTCGAGAGTCGTGGTACCGTTCTTGAACTGCACGAGGGTGTTGTAG
>JALVWV010000256.1 GCA_027023145.1 Campylobacteraceae bacterium
GTCCTGCATAGCAGAAAGTACAGTTTTGAGAATGCGAAGATCGTAATAATCATGGAAAATTTTGAGATGATCCTTGCGTCCGTTGTCAACCAGTGCCCGAACAGCATCAAGCTGTGTTTTGAGTGAAACAACTTTTTGAAGTGATGGCGTGTCAGGATGGAACCCCGGATGATTCAGTACCTGCCCCAATCGCATATCGGTACTGTAGCGGGCAGATGAGAGTGCAGCAGTCTCTTGGCGTGTTTTATTCTTTGTTAACAAGGCACTCTGGAGAGCTTCATTTTCTACGGCACTGTTCAACTGGCTCATGGCGTTCACAAGTTTTACAGCACGTGTTGCGTTTTGATTGTGAACATACTGTTGGTATTCTTGATACGTCTTGTAGCCAATCCATGCCAAATAGACAATGACTGGAATCAACAACACAAAAAGAAAAAATCGATTATTAAAAAAGCGCATCCTGTTCTCCCTTTATTGGCTTTTACTATGGTGCAGTGCAAATTGAGCCAGTGTTTGCTCGAAATAAGTAGTAGTGATGTTCACGAGATTGGGAACAAACATATCATGAGCATGTTCAAGGATGTAGTTACTTGAGTCCCAGATAGTGGTGAGTTCCTTTTTTTTCTTTTGTAGATAGGGGGGATAGTGGTACGCTTGAATAATCTTGAGACCTTCTTTGAGCTCATGGGCACTTACATCCATTTTTTTTCGATTGGCTTGGCTCATGGCCCCGAGGCTTGAAGCCATGTAAAATTTAGCAAGTCGCTCTATGAGATATTCATCTTTTTTGATGCTCATCAGCATGGCTTCCTCTGTCGTAAGATGATAGTGGTGTTCTTGGGCGATTGATTCAGCCCCTTCGAGAAAAACCTCACTGTAGTCGAGCATCATCAATGCCCGATCTTTTGTAACTTTTTTGGTAAGAAGCTCTTCGAGGTTTTCTTTGTTGTATTCAAGATATTTGAGAAGATCCTTGGTGTCATTGTTTTTTGTTGAGGAGGCGATGATTGTGAAGTTTTTCCCCAGATCATCAAGCATCTCTCGGATCTCCTGACGAGTTTTTGTATGCTGAGGATGGCTGAACAGATAGAGATAGTTTTTGGCAATCTTTTGACTGAGATAACGGATATGCTCAGCAGCTTCGATCGCATTGATGTCCGAACGTGTAGCACCCTGGACGGAAAGAGTCCCAACAAAAAAGAGGAGCAGAAGGCGTGAGAGGATTGTCATTTTGCGAACCTTTTTTTGATGTACAGTGTAGTGATTGCATCCATTTTCTTCGTGATATCGTCGGTGCTGGTAAAGACAATAAAGGGTAAGCCGCCTTTTTCGATATTGAGATAAAATTTATAGACGATTTTCCACAGCATATTGATTTTTTTGAGTTGGTGGCTGATGGCGGCCATGTTGCTGGTATTGTTGAGAAGCTTTTTGTTGTTGACGTCAAAAAGCTTGACGGTGGCTCTCATCTGCTCTACTGTGTTTTTGTCCTTGATGCCGGATTGGTAGGCGATGTAGTACTTGGCGATCCGCTGAGCTAGCATGCGCTGCATGCCCGAGGTAGCTACAAAAGAAGAGCCTTTAAATTTGACGGTCTCCTTGAGGGAGTCGACGATGTATTGACTCCCCTCGAGCATCGATTCGCTCAAATCCAAAACCAATTGGGCATTGTCGAGGCTGAAAGGTTTTTTGGCAGTCGCCTCAAGTTCATTCTCACTGATGTTGACAAATGCGATTAGGTTTTTAATTTCGGGGTCGTCGATTGTTTTTTCGAGATATTTCTGATTTTTTTTGAACATGGACAACGATTGCTCGAGTTGCTTGGTTGCTTTATCTACGGCGATCTTTTTACCGATATAAAGGTAGTCTTTGGCGATGCGCTGTGAAAGCATCCGTTGTTTTCCGGCGATGTTGATGACTTCCGTAACGCTTCCTGAGATGATTTTGCTGTGCTGGGCAGCCAGAAGGGTGGAAGCGGAAACGAGAATCCCCAGAAGGATTCTATTGAGGATTTGTGAATAAGGTTGCGACATGGTGTGTTCCTTTTTTTAGTGTTCCTGAGCTGCGTACAGCCCGGTGGCAGTGTCCATACTCTTGAGAATGTCGTTGGATTTTTTGTAGATCAACGACGGGATGAATTTGGAACTTGAACGGTTCATGATCTGAAAGAAGAGAAAAGAGTTCTTTGCTTGTTTCAGCAAGCTCTGGATCTCCGGTGTACTCATTTTGGCTGCCATCAGTTTGTCGAGCGAGGTGCTGAAGAGTGTCATGGCATCGTCCATCTTTTTTTTGAATTTCGGGTCATTGACCCCCCAGACCTTGAGCATGTATAGACTGGCCATCCGCTGGGAAAGCATTCTCTGGCGACCGGAGATGTTGATGATTTCCCCGGAAACTTTTCCCGTTTGTTTGGCAAACAAACCGACCGCTTCATTGGCCTGCTTGAGGAGGGCTTCGAGTTTCTCCTGCATCGATGCCGCCTGTGCTTTACTCGGAGGGCTGGCTAATTCTTTTTTGATTGGGCGCCACAGATTCATCACTTTCTGGAGGCTGTCGGCTGTTGCCTTCTCTTGATTAAAAGCCATCAATGATATCAGATGGTCTTCAAAATTTCTCATAATAGTGTGTAAGTCTTCGGTGGGATTGCCGAAAGTATTTTTCATCCCGATCATGGCGTAGTCTTTGAGCATACGTTGCGTGTACATGCGCTGTTTACCTGCCACGTCCACGGCTTGCGAAAGGTTTTTGATTTCAAGGGAATGCCCCCAGATACTTGCCGCCAATATGCCAGCAACGATGGTTCCTGATCTCGACATAAAGCTCCTTCGCGCGATTTGTCTCCGACTATTATAACACAATATGGTCAAATTTTGATATGAGATTACTCCAGAGGAAGTATTTCTGCCATTTTGGTGAGTACTTTTTCTGGATTGAAGCGGATTAAATGCTCACGAGAGACCCATGAAGGGATCACGTCGAGTAAAAGATAGAAAAGCCAGAGCATGGGGTAGAAGATCCGATATTCAGCACGAAATGTACGGTAGGTATAGCGTGCGACAAACCAGTCGATCGCGGTAGAGACTTGGTGATGTACTAGCAGCAACTGCAAGGCAAAGACAAACCCCCAGCTCAGATAGGTAAGGATCACTACCAGTACTCCACCATAAAGACCAAACGCAGTGATGGCCATAGCCATGAGGACAGAGAGATAGAGTGCAAACGTATGAAAACCCAGTGCGGCAACAAGGATTACGACCGAGGCAATAAAAAGCAACCCCCCGGCAAACAAAAACCACTGGGCATAACTCATCTGTTCCGTATACGTCGGGCTAAAGAAAGCACCCAATGCCAGCAACCCGAATATGGCGGCTATGATCAGTCCGAGAGATCGCATCTCTTTCATGCTGCCCCTTCGGGGGATATGTCATAAAGTTTGGTGAGGCTCTCGACGCGTGGGGCGCGTCCGAGCCATTGGGTATAGAGCCGGTGCATGGGCTCACTTCCTCCTCGAGCAAGAATGTGCTGTTGGTATCCCCGGGCTTGTATTCGGTTGAAGCCTTCCTTTGGATCAAGGCAGGCAAAAAACGCATCAGCGCTGAGCACTTCGGCCCATTTGTAGCTGTAGTAGCCCGCCGCGTACCCTCCGGCAAAAATGTGAGCAAAGCCGTGTTGGAAACGGTTATACTCCGGGGGAGGGAGTAGGGCAGTTTTTTCCCGGATGGTATCAAGGAGGCGTTGGACTTCTTCTCCTTGATACAGCTTCTGGTGAAGCCGAAAATCAAAAAGGGAAAATTCGACCTGTCGGAGGATCCCCAAAGCTGCCTGGAAATTTTTGGCCGCTTTGATCCGGGTGATGAGGGGCTCAGGGATCGGTTCGCCGCTTTTGTAGTGGAAACCGAAGCGCCGCAGGATCGGGGCTTCGTAGGCAAAATTCTCCAAAAACTGTGACGGGAACTCCACCACATCCCACGCCACACCGTTGATCCCGGAGACGGCACGCTCTGTTGTCCGGCCAAAGAGATGATGGATGGCATGCCCCATCTCATGGAATAGGGTCACCACATCGTCGTGGCGCAAGAGGGAGGGGGTGGTCTCCGTCGCTGGGGCGAAGTTGGCGACGACAAAGGCTGAGGGGAGGTGCTGTTTCCCCTCGGCATCGACAAAATGGGTCTCCCAATCGTGCATCCACGCTCCACCTCGTTTCCCTTCGCGTGCCTCAAGGTCGAAATATATGCGTCCGCAAAGCGACCCATTTTCATGGAGATCATACACACGCACCGACGCGTTCCATGTTGGGACATCCACCGGAGTGAAACGGATATCGAAAAGTTCGGTAACGATTTCCAACAATCCCGAGAGGACGCGCCCCTGCTCAAGGTAGGGCTTGGTTTCACTCTCATCAAAATCAAACGTCGCCTTTTTGAGTTTCTCGCCGTAATAGGCAATGTCGTGGCTGACCAGTTCGATGCCGTCACGTTCGCGGGCAAAGGTACGGAGGGTCTCCAGCTCTGCTTGTGCCTGCGGACGTGCCGCCTCAAGCAATGTCTCAAGGAAGCTCAGTACCGAAGTCTCATCCTCGGCATCCCGTGTCTCCAGTGCGTAGGCTGCGTAGCTTCCAAAGCCGAGCAGATGCGCCTTTTCTTCTCGAAGACGAAGCAGTTCGTCAATGACGGCACCGTTTTCGGGTGCGCGGGTGGTGTAGGCGCGGTAGAGTTCCTCGCGGCGGGCGCGGTTGGAGCCGTAGGTCATGTACGCCAGGTAGCTGGGCATCTGGAGGGTGAAGCGGTAGTATGTTTTGCCCTCTTTTTCGATCGTGGCAGCTTCCAACTCTGCCGGAGGGAGTTCGGCGACATCGGCCGGATCGTCGAGGATCATCTCATAGGCATTGGTGGCATCGAGGAGGTTTTGGGAGAAGGCGTTGCTCAGCTCCGAGAGGCGCAGATCGATCGCTTCCATCCGTTTTTTGTCTGCTTCGGTGAGTTCGGCACCGGAGAGGCGGAAGTCTCTTACCATATGCTCCGTGACCGTTTGGGTTTCGGGCGTGTCGGCTTCGATCTGTTTGATGGCTTCGAAGAGTGTGGTATTTTGGGTCATTTCAGAATGAAAGGCCGAGAGGAGAGGGAGGGAGGCTTCGTAGGCTGCCTGAGTTTCGGGAGAATTGGCGACGCTGTTGCGGTGGGAGAGGGGGGTAAAGAACACTTCCAACTCTTCTTCGAGATCCTGGAGCGGCTTGAGGATCGTATCGTAGGTTGCCAGTGTGGTTTGGGTCAATAATTGTATCGTTTGGCGCTGGCGGTCGAGGAGTGTTTTGAGCTCTTCTGGAAATGGTTTGAGGGGAGTATCAGGAAACGTTTGCAACATAATTTATAGGCCCTTGGTGAAAATATTTTTTGCATTGTACCAAATCGATAGAAAATTTGGGTAAAATTTCCCAATTGACTCTTCTGAAAAGTCGCCGGTTTCACTCGATAGCTCTGGCAGTCGCAAACGCAAGCGCCCCTTTCAGGGGTTGAGTGCTCCTTTGTCGCCATCGAATGAAACCTCTGTGCACAAATATTCAGGGGTACAATAATTACGTTACAAAAGGGATTGTTTATGAAAGTCTTACTGATAAAAGATGTCAAATCACTCGGAAAAACCGGAGAGATCAAAGAGGTCAAAGATGGCTACGGTCGAAACTTCCTCGTCGCCAAAGGGTTTGCCAAAGTTGCAACCCCTCAGATCGTCGAAGAATGGAAAGCGGAGCAAGAACGCAAGGCTCAAGAAGAAGCCGAGACGCTTGCCCGTCTCAAACAGGAAAAAGAGCAGCTCGAAGCGACGGTGATTCGGATCGAAAAACCACTGGCACCGGTGGGTATCCGAGGCTCGGTGGGCAACGGAGACATCGCCGAAGCGATCCAGAGTCAGCTGGGGATCGCACTCGACAAAAAGCACATCGATCTCAAAAAAGCCCTCAAATCAACCGGCGTCCACGAAGTCGATGCCAAGCTTGGTCACGCGATTCACGCCACCCTCAAAGTGGATGTTGTCGGAGTGGAATAGTGTTTGATGCAACCACCATACTCGCTTATCGAGGCGAGGGACATGCCGTCATCGGCGGTGACGGGCAGGTAACGTTTGGCAACACGGTACTCAAAGGCAACGCTACCAAGATCCGTACCCTCTATGAGGGGAAGATTTTAGCCGGATTTGCCGGGAGTACGGCCGATGCGTTCAACCTCTTTGATATGTTTGAAGGGATCCTCAATGAGAAAAAAGGGGATCTACTCAAATCGGTCATTGAGTTTTCCAAACAGTGGCGCAAGGACAAACACCTGAGGCAGCTTGAGGCGATGATGCTGGTGCTCAACAAAGAGCACATCTTTATCCTCAGTGGTACCGGAGATGTCGTCGAGCCCGAGGATGGGCGGATCGCGGCGATCGGAAGCGGAGGCAACTTTGCCCTCTCAGCTGCCCGGGCACTGGCCAAGCATGCCGATCTGCCAGCCGACCAGCTGGTGCATGAGAGCCTCATGGTCGCCGGAGAACTCTGCATCTACACCAACACCAACATCAAACTTCTGGAGCTGAGATAAATGGAGACAACCCTTACCCCCAAAGAGACCGTCGCCTACCTCGACCGGTACGTGATCGGACAAAATGAAGCCAAAAAAACCATCGCCGTGGCTCTGCGAAATCGCTGGCGTCGGATGCAACTCGATGAAGAGATGCAACAGGAAGTAACGCCTAAAAACATCCTCATGATCGGCAGCACTGGTGTGGGCAAGACCGAGATTGCCCGGCGCCTCTCTCGGATGATGAAACTCCCTTTTATCAAAGTCGAAGCGAGTAAATTTACCGAAGTGGGCTTCGTCGGCCGGGATGTCGAGTCGATGGTACGGGATCTAGCGATGACCTCTCTCCAACTGGTGCGCGAAGAAGAGAATGAAAAAAATCAAGAGAAGATCGAAGCGTACGTCGAAAACAAAATTATCGAAAAACTTCTCCCGCCATTGCCCGAAGGTGCCAGCGAACAGAAAAAGGCCGATTACGATGCTTCCTTTGCCCGGATGCAGGAGAAGTTTGCCCGGGGAGAGCTTGACCATCTCATGATCGAAGTCGATCTGCCCGCTCCCACCATCGAATTTGCCGGAAGCAACATGCCCCCTGAGATGGCCAATGTCCAGGAGTCGATCATCAAAGTGATCGGCGGGATCAACAAAAAAGGGAAGAAAAAAGAGGTCACTGTCAAAGAGGCCAAAAAAATTCTCGCAAACGAAGCGAGCGAAAACCTCCTCGATGAAGAGAAACTCAAAGATCTGGCGATCCGCAAAGTGGAGCAGGGGGGGATCATCTTTATTGACGAGATCGACAAGATCGCCGTCCCCTCCAACAGCACGTCCCGGCAGGATCCGAGCAAAGAAGGCGTCCAGCGTGATCTCCTCCCCATCGTCGAAGGTTCCAACGTCAGTACCAAGATCGGTACGGTCGCGACTGATCATATTCTTTTCATTGCAGCCGGAGCGTTTCACCTGAGCAAACCCAGTGATCTCATCCCCGAGCTTCAGGGACGATTTCCGCTGCGGGTGGAACTTGACTCTCTCGACGAAGAAGCGCTCTACCGAATCTTGACCGAGCCTAAAAATTCCCTACTGCGCCAGTACCAAGCGCTGCTCGGAGTCGAAGGGGTCACCCTCGATTTCGAAGAGGCGGCGCTGCGAGCTATTGCCCGTTACTCAGCACTGGCCAATGAAAAGACCGAAGACATCGGTGCCCGTCGCCTCCAGACCATTATGGAGACCATCCTTGATGAGGTGAGCTTCGATGCCGATGAACGTGACGGTGAGACAGTGGTGGTCGATGAAGCTTTGATCGAGCAGAAACTGGAGAAAATTGTCGAGAGTGAGGATGCGACGCGGTACATCTTGTAAATTAGGAATGATGAGTGAGGAGTTTTGGTATGCATTGCTTTGCAACGCTTTTATGATTGGGGATGCGACTTCAGTCGCATTAGTGGGACTGAAGTCCCAGCCCCTCTGCTGGAATCTACATGCAACCTAATAAAAATACGAAAGAAGAATATGACAAGTGAAAACAATGAAACCCCCATGCGCTCAGGCTTCGTAGCTGTCGTAGGTCGTCCCAATGC
>JALVWV010000257.1 GCA_027023145.1 Campylobacteraceae bacterium
CAACCATATGCACTGCCATACCCTCTTTTTTACTGAAATTACTCTGCCTAAGAATGGTCTTGATGTTCATGAGCCTGAGGGTCTCATAGATGGGGTTTTTTAAGTTGTCGTTGATGATACGAAGTATGTGAGATTCTATTTGCATGATTTTTTGCCTCCTGTGTATAATATATTATACACAAAAGTACCGTAAAATGGGCTTTATGGAGGTTTAATCCTGCAAGAAATCACAACAGATTCATTTTGTCAAGACCTGTGAGGTTTGGTCGGGTTATGCGCGGCTGCATGGATGATTCTGGTGGAGTATTGGGGGGGGTGGTGCGAAAGTTAAGCTACCCCAATAAAGCATTTTTGTCATATACATATGTTGATTGTTGCTTCACATTACCAGTTTTTCACCTATAGCCAGGAAGTGCACACGGTCATCTCCTGCCTCTCTTAGCAATCTTTCCGGTTCGCCCAGGGGTTCATCCGACAGGTCAAACGTCCCGTAATGCATAGGAATCATTGTATCCGCATGTAATTCTTTTGAGGCCAGCAACGCTTCCTGCGGATTGATATGGCTCGATTTCATAAACCACCTTGGACTGTAGGCTCCAATCGGCATGATGGCGATATCCACTTTTTTAAAAATCTTCTGTATCTCTTTGAAATGATCCGAATACCCAGTATCTCCTGCGAAATAGATGGTTTTGTTTTGTGTTTGTATCATAAAACTGCCCCACAATATTTCATTGTAGTCATTGATACCTCTTTTGTGCCAATGGTGTGCAGGCAAAAAAGTGATGTTGAATGTTTCATCAATATCATACTGTTGATACCAGCCTGCCTCTTGTGTACGGATTTTTTTATTTGTATCCTCTATCATCTGTCCCATTTTCAAAGGAACCAATGCGACACATTGATCAAATTTCTCTATCGTTTCCAAATCAAGATGATCATAATGCGCATGACTGATCAAGAGATAATCCGGTTTTATTTTTTCAATGTCTATGGGCAGTTCGGTCAACCTTTTTATAAAAGGAGGAGCACTCAGGCAGGGGTCGGTCACGATCCTTTTGCCGTCAAGCTGTATGATAAATGATGCATGCCCCAACCAATATATGAAATCTTCTGTTGTGTTGAGTGCCTTTTCATTTTTTATCACCTGAAGCGCATATTTTTCATGTTTTTTGATCTCTTTCTGCGGGTTGGGCGACAGTTTCCATTTCAATATATCCAGGATGGTTGTTTTGCCTGATTGCCCATAAAGATTTTTAAAGACACCGTTTTGGAACTCATTGCCTTTGAAATCCTTTTTAATGGTTTTCAGTTTTGCATTTTTCAAATACATTTTTTTCATCCCTTTTGAAAGAACAGAAGTAGATATTATGGCAAACAACAGTGTTTTGAGAAACAATCTTTTTGTCAAAACCATCCTTTGGTATTATTTTATTCACAAGTTTAGATCGATCATCAAAATTTGTCAATTACATATGTTGATTATTGAGTTGTTTTTTTATTCTGCTGAGTTGGGTCGGCGTGATTCCCAGATAGGAAGCGATATGAAATTGCGGCAATTTTTCTGATAATTCTGGATTGTTTTTGACAAACCGGATATATCTGTCTCTGGCATCAAGCGACAGCAGTTCAATTTCTCTTTGCTGTTTTTGGGTCATATAGTCCAACAGTATCCTGCTCAAAACCTTCTCCAGAACTTCGTATTGCAAAGAGAGTTTCATGTATGCATCATATCCAAACATGATAACTGCGCCGTTTGTCACAGCTTGAACAAACACGGCCGGATCTTCCTGCCCATCCAATGACGTCATGAACAAATCATTTTTGACAAAAAAGCTTTTATTGTATTCTGTTCCCTCTTCATCCAAGTGGTAGACTCTCACTATTCCATCGACTACAAATCCGATTTGTCTTTGATTTTCATATATTTTTGATAGATAGTCGTCTTTGTTTATTGTTTTGCATTTTGCTATTTTTTCCAATGCATCCCATGCATCCTGATCGATATTGATGTAGTCGTTCAACTTATGGTGCAGGTCTTGATAAGCTTGGATTTCTTTGTGTGTTGTTTTGATTTCTGACTCCTGTTTCTACTGACTCAAGGATTATGATAACACCTTTAGCCTGATGTTTCAAAAAAACGGCTACCCTCTTTATCCCGTAGGGGCAGACCCATGTGTCTGCCCGAGTAGCACAAGCACCATCAAGGAACCGAGGTTTCAACCCCACTCCGGAAGTGGAGACTTCAGTCCCACCCCATGCCCAAATGGCATGGCAACTGTTATACGCTATTCTATGTCAAAGTTCTCTATTGTCATTTTAAGTTCAGGGATCAAATACCTCAAAATATTATCTATCAAGCCAAAATCAACACCCTCATAATCATGCGCAATAAAATTTCTCACATCATACGAACCTTTTACAGGCAGTTTCTCTCTAATCTCTTCATCTTGGATTTTATGCAGTGTCTCACCTATCTACATCAAACACATCAGCAATGTATGCCTGCCAATGCGATTGTTCAAAGCCTCTGTCAACGAGTTGTTCTCTTTGATGATAAACTCTATATCCTCGATCATCTCCATGATAAATTCAAGTCGTGATGCATCTGAAATATTAGACATATTTCAGATCTCTCATAATATATTTTTTTGCTGTCCTGCTCAATCCACTCCTGGCAGATATATCCACATCTATCCCAAAAAGTGCTTTCAGCTCCTTTTTGATTTCACTGAGCCTAGAAAAAGCCAAAAAACCCTTGTAGTTCTGGATAAATTTTTCACTGAGTTCATACAAAATATCTATATCACTTTGGGGAGTGGCCTCTCCCCTTGCATAGGAGCCGAAAAAACCAACTATATTAAACCCTTCTTTTGCATAGTGCTTTTTTGCTTGTTGAAGTAATTTTAGTTTAGATGTTTCCATTTTCTGTTCCTTTTGCCGAATTATATCATAACATGGAGCTGTCAGGAAAGAAAGTCAGCACGATTACGTTTGCCCGACCTCTTTTC
The DNA here is from genome assembly GCA_027023145.1 of Campylobacteraceae bacterium. GTDB lineage: Bacteria > Campylobacterota > Campylobacteria > Campylobacterales > Sulfurovaceae > S017-3. The sequence continues at coordinate 3,012 of JALVWV010000257.1, forward strand.
TATGTGTTGTTTTTATTTTTGACCTTTATTAGTATTTCATAGCCATTCTAAGCCCTCACGCGGATTATTCTTTAACACTAACAAACGACTATCAAGATTGCCAACACGCACTTCGAGCTTATGCCCATTGGGGCCTAAAAAATATAGTGAGTTCCCTTCACTTGTATTCTCTTTCCATACTTGTGCCCCTGAGTTTAACAGCTTTTCTTCGATGCGTTGGAAATTCGATTCCTTGACATTCAGTGCGATATGAGAATAATCGCCTGATGGTAGTGGCTCACCACTCGAAAGACAAAACCAGAGATCACCCAATGTCAAATACGCACCTTTCTGCCACTTGACAATAGGCTTCATGCCCAAAACAGATACATAAAAGTTAAGCGATTTATCCAAATCTTTTACAGTGACTGTGATGTGATTCAATCTGTCAGGCACCCATACTCTTTTTGTTACCGACATACTCAAGGAATACTATAGAGCACTTTTAGCCTGATATTCCAAGATAGCAGAAAACCTCCCCTTAATCCCATCTACTATAAGATACCCCCATGAAAAACATGCAAAACAAATGGGACAAAAAAGCACACCGGTACGGCCGGTACACGACTGAGAGCGATACCCTCGAGACAATCATCTGTGGGATGATGAAGGAGATGGGGGTCGATTTTTTGGGTAAGCGTGTCGTGGATATCGGGTGCGGGACGGGGGTCTATACGCTGCGGGTGGCGCAAAAAGCAGCGCAGGTCGATGCGCTTGATATCTCTGAAGCGATGCTCAACGTCCTGCGCGAAGACTCCCAAACTTATGGGATCACTAACATCCGGACACACCACAGCGACTGGATCGATTTCCCGCTGCCGGATGTGCCGTACGACTATGCCCTGAGTACCATGTCACCAGCGACGCGGGAGGCTCAAGGGTTTGAACGGATGCACCGGGCAGCCCAAACGCGGATTTTCCTCGGCTGGGGGGACAAGCGGGGGACGGGTTTGATGGAGGAGTTGTTTGCCGCTCATGGGCAGACCTATACCCCGCCTAATGGCGCGGTGAAGCTGCGTGCTTGGCTCGAAGAGCACACCATCCCCTACCACCTCCGGGAACATGCTGAGACTAAAGTTCGCACCCGACCTCTGACCAAAGCGATCGAAGCCTACAGTTGGCGCGTGGAAGCCCACGGCGCTATGCCTGACCCCCAGAAGGTCGAAGCGGTATTGCGTCGTTATCTCAACGATGAAGGGAATGTCGTCGAGCGGGTGATCAACTACTTCAACCTCATCATTTGGTGAAAAATTACTCGATACCTTTTTTGCCGATATAACCGGCGACATGCCCGGGAATCCCCCCTGGAGGGATCAGAGAGACCCGGTCACCGTCGTGGATTACGGTAGTCTTGGGGACGACTTTGTGGTTGATAAAGACCGCTTCGACATCTGCCTCGGGATCAAACCCGTACATTTGTACCAGTTCGACAACGGTGATCGCATCGGGGATATCAAGCGCACGGGCACTCTGCACCCCCTTTTCTCGAAATGCTTGCCGAAGCTGTGAAAAAGCCCTGAATGTAATAACAGCCATTTTATCTCCTTTTTTAGTCGTGATTATAGCTAATTTTTTTGAATGCCTCTAAAACATCGTCTCTCCGTCTCCACCGATCGGTCGAGGCGGCTTGGGTTTGAGATGGAGCGGATCGATCGGCTCGGGCTTTTCGTCTGCCGGATCCGGGTAAGACGTCTCCGGCTCTATCGGTGTGTCATCAAGCGGGATCACTTCCATCTCGTCCGTGGCTTCCGTTTCTGTTCCTTGGGCGCGCATTGTCTCCGATCCCCCATCAAACATTGCACTGATGTTTGATGGGCTGTTTTTTGGCAGTGGGGGTGCTTCGCCCGGCAGCGGGGAGATCGCCGTATAGAGCTCTGGATGACCCTCGACCTGCCCTGTCTTGACCCCTTCGGGTCGTTTGAACTGGCGTGGCATATCGGGATAGAGGGTCAAGAGCCTGCGGTAAAAATCGGCAAACGCCGGTGCCGCCACCGACCCACCTGTGGCGTGCTTGCCGATGGGTCGGTTGGAGTCCCGACCGTACCAGACGATCGTCGTCACACTCGGAGAATAGCCACAAAACCATGCATCTACCCCCCGGTTAGTCGTCCCGGTCTTGCCCGCCAGCTCGATCCCCTTTACCTGCGCCTTGCGCCCCGTGCCCCTCTTGATGACATCGCGGAGAATATCGGTCATCAGATAGGCTTGCTCCGGCTGGGTAAAATGGGCAATCTCCTTGGGGAAAGTTTCATAGAGTACCGCCCCGGCCTTGGAGACGATCTTGCTCACCAGACGCGGTTCAATCATGTGTCCCTGATTGGAAAAGACGGTGTACATCTGCGCCATCTTGAGCGGACTGAGACCCAGATTGCCCAGGGCGATCGAGAGGTCTTTGGGGATGTTGGGAACATCGAGGAGTGCCAGCCGCTTGCGGATCACCTCTACCCCGATGTCGTAGACGAGGTTGACCGTGGCGAGGTTGCGGGAGTGTACCAGTGCTTCGCGCAGGGTGATGAAGCCTTTGTAATCCCGTTCATAGTTGCGTGGCGACCACATTTTCTTGTGCCCGTTGACCGTGTACTGAAAGGTGCGTGCTAGATCGGTCAATTTGGTCGCAGGGTTGTACCCCATATCGAGTGCCGTCTGATAGACAAAGGGCTTGAAGGCCGAACCGGGCTGCCGGCGGGTCATGGTAATCCGGTTAAACGCACTTTGGCGATAATCAACACCTCCCACGAGCGCCAGAATATCCCCGGTAGTGTTTTCGACGGCGATCAGGCCACCGTTGAGATCGGTCGCATTGCGATCGGTGTCGAAGCGTTTGTGTGCCCGGTCGTAAGCGTCGCGGATCGACTCTCGGGCGATCCGCTGCATCCCTAGATCGATAGTGGTGTAGATTGTGTAACCTCCGGTACGGATATCACCAAATCGTCCTTTGAACCGGCGAAGCAGCTCATCGACAATATAAGGAGCCACATTTTGCGTCAAGCCAGTACGGTACACCGTCGGCGTCTCCTTGGAAGCCTGAAGGTATTCCGTCTCGGTAATCCACCCAAGTGTCTTCATCCGATACAAAATCGCATTGGCACGATTAAGTGCGCGTTTGTAGTGGCGGAGGGGATTGTAGTATGAAGGGGCATTGGGCAAACCGACAAGGAGCACCGATTCTTTGAGAGTGAGATCTTTGAGCTCTTTATGAAAATATCCCTGTGCTGCCGTTTTAACTCCGTAGTAATTGTTGCCGTAAGGGATCTCATTGAGATAGCGTTCGAGAATTTGCTCTTTAGTGAGGTGTCGTTCGATTTTGAGGGCGAGGATTGCTTCTCGGATTTTACGGATCAACTTCTTCTTGCTGCTAAGCAGGGTGATCTTGATGAGCTGCTGGGTGATCGTACTGCCCCCCTCGACGAAGTGCCCGGCTCGAATATCCCGGACGATGGCACGGAGAATGGCATCGGGATTGACCCCGGGATGCTCGAAGAACTTCGTATCCTCGATCGCCACTAAGCCCTCGATCAGATACGGAGGGATCTCATCGTACGTAGCATAGAGGCGGTGACGCCCTTTAAAAATATACGCCAGTCGCTTACCATGTCGGTCGAGGATTTGACTCGAGGCATTGGGGGCATAGTGGATCAGTTTGTCCGCATCGAGATCGGTCTCTTGATAAAAATAGGCAAACACCGCCACCAACAGAATGATACCGACCAGCCCGAGCACGGTTAAGAGTTTGATAAGTCGGGCAACCCATTTCATTCACGATCCTTCAGCCATGGAAGTAAGACTTCCACCTGCAACCCCATCGCCGTACTCTCCCGACCACGCATCTCGCGAATATAAGGATGACAGAACCCTTCGACCATGCACGCGCCGGCTTTGCCTTCCCAATCCCTGCTGGCGAGATACCCTTCTAGGGCATCGGCATCAAATGGGTCGAAACGGTAATGGGTCGCTGAGGTATCCACGAGGAGAAACGCATTGGTCTTGAAGTGAAATGAAGAGACGATCGCAATCTCCGAGTCGCTCTGACGCAGCAGGATCTCTCGTGCCTCTTCTGTTGTGTATGCCTTGCGCAGGATTGCCCCATCGGCAGCAACCACTACACTGTCGGCCGTCAACAGAGGCGTCTCGAGTCCATACATGCTCTCTGCCGCTTCGAGCTTCCCTTTGCTGGCTTGATAGACGAAGGCATACGGATCATCGGTGTTGATGTGATCCTCGTCAAACACGACCGGCTTCTGGGTGTAGGCAATTCCAAATTGGTCGAGGAGTTTGGCACGGGTCGGGGAGGAGGAACAGAGGTAGATCATATTCTAATACTTTATTGTTGATGCACAATCATTTGTGTCTGTGTCAATTCGATCATTTTGCTTGTTTCAAAAGCCTCCAATATCATCGAAAAAACTTCTGAAAACAATGCGATCAACTCTGTCGTAGTCACATTGCCGGTATTGACATACAAAAGTTTATATGGCTTGTTTGAGACAATAAATGATTCAATAAAATCTCTATCTTTTGTAATCAATATGCGTTGTTCACGGATAGAAATGCGATTGATTTCTGAATCTTTTGTAAAATTTTTAGCTGGTAAATCCAGGGTATGTATCGCATCATATCCACGATACTGGAACATCAATGCCAATTTTTTCGGGAGTTGGGCATCGACTAGAAATTTCATCAGGCAGCAGCAATATCAACAATAGATTTTGTCTTTGAAAGTTTGGCCGCATATTGCAAAACAGCCAACAAATCTTCTGCTTCGAGATCCCCGTAATCTTCGAGGATCTCCTGATGAGTCATACCACTGCCAAGCAACTCCAATATCATCTCAACTGGATAACGCAACCCTCTTACAACCGGTTGACCATGACAAACATCTGGATCAATTACAATCCGTTCCATTAAATTCTTCATTGCAACTCCTTTGGTTACATTATAACCAATTTTGTACTGTGGTTCTTTATCCTGCTATCGTGTCTCGTAAATACGCTATTGCCTCTGCCCTCGCCTCACCGATCTTCTCCGGCATCTTCCCTCCGGCCTGGGCAAAGTCCGGCCGTCCACCC
>JALVWV010000258.1 GCA_027023145.1 Campylobacteraceae bacterium
GCATGGAGATGCTGTCGAGCTTTTCCAGCCCTTCTGTGTCTTCCAGAAAATCATCACTGGAGTGTATCGCAACGAAACGTTCCAATATCAGTTCGATAGAAAATGCGATCTCTTCAAGTGTGGCACGAACCATTCGCTGCGTGTCAGACATACGTCAGATCCTTTGCGATCATTTCCTTCAGTAGAGGTTTGATGTTCTTGTGTTCACGGATGAGATCAACTTCCCGATGGAGATCCGATTCGATCTCCTGTTTCAGTCCGACCATGTCAAAAAGACTTGGTTTCATCTCCACATACAGATCGATGTCACTTGCGGCACTCGCCTCTCCTCGGGCAAAGCTCCCAAAAAGCCCGATTTTTTCAACAGAATATTTTTCTTTGAACGTCTCTTTGTGCTCAGAAAGGTAATGAATGATCTGTTCTTTTGTCATGGGATTTTCCTTGTTGTGCTATGTGATTATAACACATTTTTTGTACGAGTGTTTGGATGGCGCCTTTAGCCCCTTTACGCTAAAATATCCCAACACTCTATCGGACAAGGGGCGGGCTGGATATGTTGAGACTTGAGCGCAGGACACCACGGCAGTTTATCAATCCGCTTTTATCCCGTCGGAGCATCGCCTCTGAGGAGCTGGAGCGCTTCATAACAGCGAGGGATACCTACCTCCGTGAGCTGGAGAGCCAGTTGGTCTCCGGACAGTCCGAGCCCAACATTGTCTCCAATGCCCTCAAGCCCTATTGTGAGTCACTGGGATACACGGCACAGAGCTACAGCCAGCGGGGGCAGAGCGGTATGGATCTCGTCTCGTATCGCTCTCCCCGAAGGGTGCAGTACTTTTGTCCATACTCTGCATTAGATTTTCTTGAATTCGCTTTAGCGAGTCCTACGAAAATCTGCCTTAATTATGAACAAAATTGCAGCATCAAAAATTCAGACTATTTATTGGTGCGGTGATATTGCATCAAGACAGCCAACTCCCCAGCGACGAAAGCACCAGCGCATTGAGCAGTCCCGCAGCCAGCCCGGCGAGGATGTCGTCGAGCATCACGCCGGCTCCCCCTTTGAGGTTGCGGTCGATCCAGCCGATGGTGGAGGGCTTCCATATGTCAAAGAGGCGAAACGAAACGAAACTCAGTACTAGACCCAGCCACGGTCCCCACGATGCAGGGAGAGTCGGGATACTGTACCAGGTGATCACCATCGTCAGCCATACCCCGGCGGTTTCATCGATGACGATGATCTGATGGTCGTGGATGCCGGTGGCTTTTTCGTATTTGTTGGTCTCGAAGATGCCGACGATGGTGATGGCTACGGTGAGCATCAGCAGCGATGAGGGACCGAGGGTGTAGAGGATCAGGACACCCAGGGGCAGGGAGGCGAGTGTGCCGACGGTGCCGGGAGCCTTGGGGGCGAGACCGGTGCCGAAGAAGGTGAGGAAGAGTTTTTGCAAAGTCATATCGTGTTCCTATGTCAGGGATGAGGTTTGGTAGAGTTCCATCAGTTTGGCGTAGAACTGCTCGTCCGTTTTGGTCTCGAGAAGCCCGGAGCTGGGCATCAGGGAATAATAGAGCTCTTGAAGATTGCTGAAGCGATCGGGGAAAAGGGCGGAGAGGATGTTGGCTGAGATCTCTTTGCGCATGAGGATGGTAGGGGGGAGGATACCCTTTTTGATCAGGGCGAGGATCGAAGCGGAGTGGTAGTGGACATGGTGGTGCTGACCGTGGGGGCATGTCTGGGTGCTCACCAACGTCCGACACGTATCGCAGTA
>JALVWV010000259.1 GCA_027023145.1 Campylobacteraceae bacterium
AAGACAGATAGTCACCAAAGAAAACAATCATGAAAACTTTTTTTTTCATTTTTCTTCCCTTTTTTAAATTATAATAATTTACCAACATTTAAAAAGATTTCAATTATTTTTAATTCAGTTGGATCGATTTATTTCATAGTTTATATCTCTCTTTTCTTCCTCTCATATCTCTTTTACCCCTATTCATACAAAAAAGATAATTATCATATTTACGCAAATTTTCAAATGGAAAACAATGAAACATTTCTGAGAACGTTTAATGAAGCAAAAAAACGTCTTGAAAATCTTCCTATTTATTCAGAAAATTTTCAAGTGAAAATCGAATTTGTTGACAACAGATTTCTCTTTAAATTCCAAGGCTTTTTCTTGGATAATATTGCCCTGAACTTGTTTGATAAGATTGTGATTGATCATACTATATCAACAACATCGAGCGAGATAAAAACAGAGATCATGCATGAAGTTATTCATACACTCCAAGCTAAAAAGTATGGAGGGTGGATTGTCTCAAGATTAAAGATCCCAGATTGGGTTTTGGAAGGGTATGCGGTATATATTTCAAGAGAAAATCTGACAGATGGGCAGCAAAAGTTTTTGCAATATTGCTTCAACCATAACAAGCTTTCTACTCCTGATTGGTATAGGCTTGTTGGCCTCATGGTCAAACACGCCATCGAACAGATGCACTACAGCGTCGATGATCTGCACCGGGGCAAAGTGGACTACGATACAGTTTACAAAGATATGATGAAGCGCTACAAGGATAAATAAGCAGATTGCATATCCGGCCAATGCGTATCCGCAGCAACGCTTAAACACTATCGGTGTTTTGATGATTCTATGGGGCAAGAGTACATTGCAGCCGTACTTCATAGATCATCAAGAAGCTGGGCAATTTTTTCTCCAAGCGGCAAAAGGTGATTTGTGATGATGCCCCATATCTCGTCTGCGTCGATTCCGAAATAGTCGTGAGCGATGATGTTGCGAAAGTCTTTGATCTTTTGCCATGGGATTTCGTGATGATGAACTTTGTAGGAGTGATCCAGCCGGGATATGGCTTCTCCGATGACGACAAATTGCATCATGCACGCATCGAAACTTTTTTGGTCGTGATAAAAATCATCCGCATCGCCAAAATCTTGAGAATAGAGAGTGATTTTCTCTATGGCATTCTGGATAGACAGCAGCTCAAAACGTGTCTTATTCATAGATGTAGATGGTGTCGTTGAGTATAGCGTCCCGGGCGTAAGGTTTTAGATACTTTTCCCGGGCAATATCAACCGAACGACCAAATGAATGGGCAAGAAAACGCGCAAGATCTTTTTTGATCTCGTGGATATTTTTCGTGCCCTTTTTGATCTCAATGAGAATATCGACATCGCTGTCGTGTGTTTGTTGCCCTTTGGCAAACGAGCCAAATAACCCCATTTTTGAGATATGGTAATGCTGCTGTATGTATGATTGGTTGGCAGTAAGAAAATTGATAATATCCTGTTGTGTATTCATGGATCAATTTTATCACAATTGAACTAAAAGTCGCCGAGTACAAAGTCGGTTACGTAGCGGACTGCCTCAATCAATTATTATCTGCACCGAGGGAAAGTGGATTATGATACAGTTTACAAAAATATGATGAAATACTATAAAAACAAATAAAACCTCCAATATCCTCAGCCGACTATTATCCGTTTCGGATAAAATACTCCATACTATATTTCAAATACAAGGATGGAGTCATGCGTAAAATCACATGGGTGATCGTCGGAATGAGTATGGTGGTGTTTGGGCATTGGATATGGAGGCACTCTCCCAGCTCAAACTTCCGGTGATTATCTATCTTGTTTCGCATGATCTGGGGCACTTCAGTGTCTACAAAGGGATGGACAAGCAGTACGTCTACCTGGCCGATCCGTCGTTTGGCAATACCGCTATGCGGCGTGCGAAGTTTGAGAAACTTTTTTATCAACGCAAAGACAACGAATACCCTGGAAAAATCCTGGCATTTCTTCCGGAATCTGAGACGGTCAAACCCGATGAATTGTTTATGAAATTGCCCAAACACAGGCGTGTGGTGTACGATACGATCCGGTCACGGTTGGTACGGTGAATTTTAGACTTTAACTACTTACTCTTTTACGAAAGTGTCCGGCATCCCATCTCCCAGTACCGATTTCCGTTATAGTCAAACTCCTGAATGACATCCAGTCCCAGTTTGCGGTGATGAGCTTCGTAGGAGCGTGGGTTGATCTGGTTGACAAATGTGACAAGAATGGGAAAGCGTTTGGCCATATGCTTCAGGGCAAACTCAAAGATTGTTGGCAGGACTTCCGTGCCGCGTACGCGCTTGTCGATGCAGATCGGGCCGTATTGGTAGGAGTTGTCAACACTGAGAGTCGTGTTGTCATAGGTGAGATTGGGCAGATCGCTGATCATGTGCTGAAACATCGGCCACTTTGACCAGAATTGCCACGAGGCTGACATCACATAGGCCAGCACCTCGTCTCCTTCTTTTGCAATGAAGAGTCCTTGTTCCTGCTCGATGAGATCCTGGAGCTCTTCGTAGGTAAACGGGGTGGTGACAAACCCATCGGCTTTGTCTTCTTCGGCAATGGTGTCGATCTGGTATTTGGCATGGAGTGCGAGTGTGGACTTGATGTCGTCAAGGGTAGCGATTTGGTAGGTCATGGTTGTCTCCTTTGGTTTTGCATGATGGTTATGGTTTCGTGATCGAGCGGAGTACCCCGCTTGTGCAGGTGAGCGATGATCCGATCAAAACGCTCTTGACTTAGGTGTTGTCCGAATTTAAACTTGCAGCTTTGTTGCGTCACTTCGATCTTGACAACCGCTGTTGCGCGGAGGGCTTTGTCATAAGTGGTATTTGACAGGGGGGTATACCCACCTTTTGGCTGAAGCTTGCGCATGAGGGCTTCGAGTACAGCAGCTTTTTCGTCACGATCTTCGATTTGGGTGGCGACCCCTTCGATCGAAACGGACTTGAAAAACTGTGTCGCCGGACATGCCAGCCCCTCATCGCTGGAGAAATCGGAATCGATGATGGCGTAGTTTTCGACGACGGAGAAAGAGACTTGAGAATTTTGCTCTATCATCTTCATCTTTTTATTTTTCAGAGCTCCGTGGAAATAGAGGTCACTTCCACTCCGGACGAAGTTGACTGGTACGGCATAGGGGGTGATGTTATCCGTAAGGGCAAGTGTGCCATATTCTGCTTTATCTAAGATGTCATAAATAATGGCGTTATCCGTGATTTCAAAATAAGGGTTCATGTGTTCTCCTGTATCGTATGTGGTCTTTGTGTTTTGGAGGCAGGACTTTAGTCCTGCATAACGGGACTGAAGTCCCTGCTCCTGCTTGGTAAAAATTATGGTATTATACGCTGGATGTGTCCCGGTGTAAAGGTACAAAATATTTTTAATCTCAAAGGACAGTTTGATGTATCACCTCGATCCCAATCTCAGATCCCCCCTCCATATACAACTTTTTGAAGCCCTGAAAGAGGAGATTGTTACCCAGTATCGTGTCGGAGACAAACTGCCATCCATTCGTAAAATAGCGGCTCTTTATAACCTGAGCAAAACCACTGTCGAATCGGCCTACTCCCAACTCTATGCCGAAGGGTATATCGAGAGTCGTGCCCGGAGTGGGTATTATGTCAGTGAACTCTATTTTGATGCGTTTGATCCTGAGGAGAAAGCCGAAACGGTACCGACAAATGTCCCGGAGCCGATCAAATACGACTTTTTCCCGGCGCAGCTCCATACGGAGGATTTCCCACTGAAGACATGGAAGCGACTCTGTGCCCGGGAGACAAACGCATCCCTGGATTTTGGTGCCTATCCGGATGGGCAGGGGGAAGTACTCCTGCGTGAAGAGATCGCACGCTACCTTTCCCATTCACGCGGGGTGCGGTGTCGTGCTGATCAAGTCATTGTCACCCATGGGTTTATCGACGGGATGGAACTCATCGCCAAACTTGCCCATGAGCGTTATCATTATTTTGCCCATGAACTTCCCGGTTACCATATTGCTCACAAAGTTTTCAGCTCTTACGGGTACCGTACTACGCCGATCGAAGTGGGTAGTCAGGGACTTCGTGTCGATGCGCTTCAGCAGACGGAGGCTCAAATTGTTTACATAACCCCCTCCCACCAATACCCGACCGGCATAACGATGCCGGTGACGAAACGCCTCAAGCTTTTGTCACACATCCAATCTATCGGCGGATTGATTATCGAAGATGATTATGACAGCGAGCTGGCATATTACAACCGACCTATCCCTTCTCTCCAGGGGTTGGATACAACCGGGGAGAGTGTGGCCTACGTCGGGACATTTGCCAAAGCACTCTCTCCGGCGATCCGCGTGGGGTACCTCGTACTCCCTGACTGGATGATGAAGCAGTATCGAAACAGTTATGATGCCCACTTTGCCCGTGTGAGTCTCATCACGCAGCGTACGTTGGCGGCCTTTATGCATGAGGGGCATTGGGATCGACATGTGCGTCGTACCCGTATCCTCAATCAGAAAAAACATCAGGCGATGCGCGATGCGCTCATCCGTCACCTTGGTACCACAGGGAGGATCGTTGCCGAAGGGGCGGGGCTGGCGATTTTGATCCAGCCGACTGTTCCGAATTTTGACTGGCAGAGGCTTAAAATATTAGCCGCCAAGAATCGCATCGCAATCTACCTTGCCAAAGAGCGAAGTGGCGGGGAGTTTGAAGCGGTTCGGATGGGATTTGGGGGGTTTAGGCTGGAAGAGATTGACGAGGCAGTGGCAGCGTTTGCGGAATGCTGGATGGAAATTAGAAATTAGAAGGTAGAAATTAGAAAGAGTTGGAAGATAGTGAGAGGTTAGGAGTGAATAACGAATAGTGAATAGTGAATAGTTTTGGTATGCTTTTCTGCGAAAAGCTTTTATCAAAACAAGGGGCGGGACACCAGCGTGCAAACATCGTTTGACAATGTATCGCGTAGGGTGTGCAACAGCACACCAAAATCGCAACGCGATTGTCAAAATATTCCCGTTGAATAACCGTTGGAAGGTGCGCAATTGCGCACCCTACGCGACAAAACTAATTCTTCATTTCTCCCCGCTTCAGTTCTCTACGGAACTCCTCAAGCGAATAGCGCTGTCGATACGCCGGGGTCATGATGTGGATGATGATGTCACCCAGATCCGCCACGACCCAGTCGTCGGTCTCGTCGGTATGGAGGAACGCTTCGCCTTTGGGCTTGAGATCGTTTTTGAGGTGATCAAGGAGGGCGGTGGTGTGCTTGCCCCCCAGCGAGTTGGCCAGGACGACGGCTTTGGCGATGTAGTCGGTATCGGCGAGGTCAAACACTTCGATCTCTTCGGCTTTTTTGGTGTCAAGCAGGGTGACAATGGTGTCTATACGTTGTTGGAGGGTCATTGGGTTCCTTTGGTAAGTAATGTTTGGACATCATTTGCGATGCGGGGATCGACATCGTCGAGGGCATTGTTTGCCCGTATGTGGCTGGAGCTGACAGGGATATCGAGGGGGATGCGTTGATACGCTCGCAACAACTCGTACCCGCTTGCCTCTTCTCCCCGATCAAACACAAGCCAGGTGTATTGGCGATTGAGTTGATCAAATGCATGCCAGTCTCCGATCCGTTCGAGGTTGTCAGCCCCAATGGCAATATATCGGATATCAAAGTGGGGTTTGAGACGATTAAGTGTGTCAATCGTGTAGATACTCTTACCCGCATTGATCTCCCCGGCGTCAATCCACACAGTGGGTGCATCAAAAATCTGATGCACCCACTCCAGCCTCTGTTCAGCCGAAGCAAGCGTGGTGTGTTTGAACGGGTTGAGATACGCTGGCGTGACCACCACCTGTTCGACGCCGGGCCATGTTGTCAGTCGGTGGACAATCTCTTGATGCCCACGGTGAGGCGGGTCAAATGTTCCACCATACCATACGGTGACCGGGGCAGAAATCGGGTGTGTGTTAATCAAGCAATAACCTCAAATGATGTAAAATATTTTGATATATTACCATAATAAAACAAGGGATTGGATTTTGAAAACACTCCGCGACATTGACATTGACAACAAAACGGTCTTTATCCGCTGCGACTTTAACGTCCCCAAGGATGAATTTGGTAACATCACCGATGACCGGCGCATCCGTGCAGCGCTTCAGACGATCCGCTACTGCATCGATCACGGTGCCAAAGTGATCCTGGGATCACATTACGAGCGACCTGAAGCCGGAGTATTTGATCCGAAGTTTTCGCTTTACGATGTTTACAGACGTCTCGATGTACTGCTCAAGATCAAGAACCGTCTCCATTTTGATGATTCAAAAAGCGGTGATGTGGTCAGCGAAGCCGTACAGGATATGGCGGGAAACATGGAGCCCGGTGATGTTCTCCTTTTGGAGAACCTTCGCTTTGATGCGGGGGAGACGACCAACGATCCGGCTTTTGCCAAAAAAATTGCCGACTTGGTCGATGTCTACATCAACGATGCCTTCGGAGCCTGTCACCGTAAGCACGCTTCAATCCATGCCATTACGGAGTATTTTGACTGCGATCATCGAGCGGCCGGTTTCCTGCTGGCCAAAGAGGTGAACTTCTTTAGTCGCGTGTTGAACAATCCTACCCGACCGTTCGTCGCCGTGGTCGGCGGGAGTAAAGTCTCCGGGAAGTTGGAGGCGTTGACACGCCTGATCGACAAAGTGGACAAAGTGATCATCGGTGGGGGGATGGCCTTTACGTTCCTCAAGGCGCAGGGGCATGAGATTGGCAATTCACTTGTCGAAGAGGACTTGATCGAAGAGGCCAAACGGATCATGGCCAAGGCACATGAGCATGGTGTCAAATTTTATTTGCCAGTCGATGTGGTTGTCGCACCGGAATTTGATGAAAATGCGACGACCAAGTTTCTCCCCACACAAGAGATACCAAAAGGATGGATGGGACTGGACATCGGCCCGGCTTCGACCCGCCTCTTCCGCGAAGCACTCAACGACGCCCAGACGATCATCTGGAATGGCCCGATGGGGGTATACGAGATGGATAAATTTGCCAAAGGTTCCATCAAAATGTCCCACTACATCGCCGAAACCCATGCGACGACTGTCGTGGGCGGTGGTGATACGGCCGATGTGGCACAGCGGGCGGACGATGTAGATGAGATGACCTTTGTCAGTACCGGAGGGGGTGCGAGTCTGAAACTTATCGAAGGGGAGACGCTACCGGGGATCGAAGCCTTGGTTTGTCCCGGTGAGGAGACAGTATGATATTTGCCGCCAACTTCAAAATGAACCATACCCGGGTCTCGACCTGGAATTACGTCCATGACCTGCGCGATCGGATCGTCGAAGCAGGGGTGGAGCACGACGTGTATGTCTTCCCTCCCGCTTCAGCATTGATGGGTGCCCATCGACCCGTTATTATCGGTGCGCAAAATGCCTATCCGGCGATGCAGGGGGCATACACCGGTGAGATCGGGATGGAGCAGCTTGATGAGTTTGGGATCCATACCCTTTTGATCGGGCACAGTGAACGGCGGATGCTTCTGGGAGAGTCTCAGGAGAAAATCGCTGAGAAATATACCTTTTTCAAAGAGCGCAACTATGAGATCATCTATTGTATCGGTGAGCCGATCGAAGTACGGGAGCAGGGGGATGCTGCCGTTGAAGCCTATTTACTGGAAGAGCTCGAGGGGATCGATATCCATTACGGCCGCTTGATCGTGGCGTATGAACCGATCTGGGCGATCGGTACTGGACTGACGGCGACTCCCGAAGCCATCTCCTCGACCCATGCCATGCTGCGCCGTCATATCGAGGCCCCGATTCTTTATGGCGGGAGTGTCAAACCTGCCAATATTGAGGAGATTGCTGCGGTTGAGAATGTCGATGGTGTGCTGGTGGGAGGCGCTTCGTTGGAGGTTGATTCGTTTTTTGAGATGATGAGTAAGGTGTAGGGTGCGCAATTGCGCACCGTGTAATAGAGTGAAAATATGGGGCTGGGACTTCAGTCCCACTAAACGCGACTGAAGTCGCGTCTCCAAACATAATCTGAGGGGAGAGTGTGCGATATTCGTTGCAT
>JALVWV010000260.1 GCA_027023145.1 Campylobacteraceae bacterium
CCTGTCACGCAGGAGGATGGAAGCGAGCGGATAAAAGGGGCTGGGACTTCAGTCCCACCAAACGCGACTGAAGTCGCGTCCCCTATAAGAAAGGCATTGCCAGACAATGCATACCGACACTATTCACTATTCACTATTCACTATTCACTCACAGATGTTCAGGATAGTCCGATATACACCCCAAGGGTACTTCCTCCCTTATGGTCAGGGCGCATTCCCATGCTGGAGCGTGGGAACGAGATGGAACGGGGGATCGCATGAAAGCCTTAGCCTCTCTTCTCCTCGGCCTCTCCTTCTTCCTTGGCGCAATGCTCACCCACTACACCCTCACCGACCGCACCACACCGGACAAGGCTCTTTCCCAACTCGTCACTGTGACCGGTCTGGATACCCCGGCTCTTGGGGTGGCGTGGTATGCGCCTCGCATGCTCAGCCGCCAATCTCAAGCACACAACCCAGCCTATCCTGAACTGGATCCTATCGTACGGAGTGATTATGTCTATGCGCATTGATTCGCCCTTTTTTACGTTTCTCTCTCTTGAATTTTTTCGGCAGTGGCGCAAACATGCCGGGGTGATGATGATTTCACTGGTGGTGATTTTTTTGCTGGCTTCGGTGTTGTTCATCTCTTCGTCGATCCAAGCCTCACTGGAGCAAGCATTGGCGGCGGAGCCGGATTTTGTCGCTTCTCGGGTATTGGGGGGTGAGACGGTGCCGGCTCCCGCAGAGTGGATTGATGAGATCGCTGATCTACGTGGGGTGAGTGATGTGACGCCTCGGGTGTATGGGCGGTATTTTGCCGAGCCCAAGGGGGCAAGCTTCCTCATTGTCGGGGTTGATCCGCTCGATGAGCAGAGCCACCGTGCCCTCAAGAAGCTCCTCAACGATCTCGATCTCAAAGCATTCCTCAGCGGCGACAAGATGCTTATCGGTCAGGGGGTCAAGCGGTGGATGAGGGGGCACTTTTATCCCAAAGATTACAATTTCCTCACCCCAAAAGGGGCGTTTAAAAAGGTAGAAATCTTCGGCAAGCTTCCCGCACAGAGTGATTTGATAAGCAACGATATGATCCTCATGCCGATCGATCTGGCACGTACGATTCTGGGGATGGATGAGGAGCAGGTGAGCGACATTGCGTTCAACGTCCCCAACGACTCAGAATGGGACAATCTCGAAGCCAAAGTCTCTGCGCTCCATTACGACCTGCGGATTGCTTCCAAAAGCGATATCCGCAAAGCCTACGCCAAACTCTACAACTACAAGGGGGGGCTTTTCCTTGGGCTCTTTACGATTGCACTAGCAACGTTTGTGTTGATCCTTTATCAGCGTTTTTCACAGGTGTACTCAAGTGAGCGACGCCACATCGGCCTGTTACGGGCGCTGGGATGGAGCATTCGAGATGTGCTCAAATTGAAGTTTTTTGAGACGTTGTTGGTCGTTGTGATTGCGTATGTACTCGGGGTGGTGCTCGCCTATGGGTATGTCTTCCTCCTTGATGCCCCGCTGTTGCGTGCGATTTTCCTCGGAGGGGCCAATCTGGAGCATGCGACCCATTTCGTCCCCGTGCTGGATTTCCGGGTGCTTGGCTCGATCTTTCTGCTGTATGCTGTGCCGTTTGTCGCGGCGGTATTGATCCCGGTGTGGCGGATTGCCGTGACCGATCCGAAGGAGGCAATGCTATGAAAAAATCGAAGATTTTTTCAAATGAGGAATTAGGAATTAGGAATGAGGAGTTAAAAGGGGATGGGACTTCAGTCCCATCAAACGGGACTAAAGTCCCTGCTCCTGTCATATCCATCGAAAACCTCAACCGCCATTTCCAAACGGGCGATGAACAGTTCCACGCGCTCAAAGACATTCACCTCACCGTCGCCCCAGGCGAATGTGTTGTCCTCAAGGGAGTTAGCGGCAGTGGAAAAACAACGCTGCTCTCGATCCTTGCTGGCCTCGATCGTCCCAGCAGCGGGAAGGTACTCATCGAGGGGGAGGCGATCGCCAAGCTGCCGGACTTACACGCCTCGCAGTTTCGGGCGCGTCGGATCGGGATGATCTTTCAGCATTACAACCTCATGGAGCATCTTACGGTAGAGGAGAATGTGATGGTGCCGCTCATTCCGACAGGTTTGGATTCTAGGGCAATCGCCCAGCAGGTTGAAGTTGCGTTAACACAAGCCAACATCGCTCACAAGCGCACCACACCTGCTGCCCGCCTCTCCGGGGGAGAGAAACAGCGCACCTCCATCGCCCGAGCCCTTGCGGCCGATCCGGCGGTGATCCTCTGCGACGAACCCACTGCCAACCTCGATCGTGCCAATTCACTCCGTTTTATCGAGATTCTTGGGCAGCTCCATACGGCAGGGAAAACCATCGTCATTGCCACTCACGATCCTCTCTTTGACGACCTGCCGTTTCCGGCACGGGTGGTGGAGATGGAAGATGGGAAAATTAGGAATTAGGGATTAGGAATGGGGAATGTGACAACACCAATGGCTTCTGGTTCCGGGATGGATGGGTCTCTCCTGGAAGTGAAGGCTTCAGCCTCACCCAAAGGTTCCTGTGTATTCGGGGCATTGAGTGGGACTGAAGTCTCCACTTCCGGATGTGGTCTTGTCGGAAGATGTTCCATGACACACCCCGCACGATGTGTTGAGGTGTCGGCCGCATGAACGAAATCCTCCTCAACAACCAAGTCCTCATCTTCCTCTTGAGTGAATCGATTCTGTTCATCCTCGCCCTCGTCGCCTTTATTGTTGCGATCCAAATCGTGTTGAGGTGGGATTTCGGGGCGTTTACGCAGCGGCAGTTTGCCCTGGAGCGTCGGGCGTATCTGGTGATGACGATCATCGGGTTTGTGGCGGTGATGAAGATCGTTCTGCTCCCTTATTTCGTCTTCACGATCGACAACCTTGCGGTGCTCGTCCCCGGAGCGATGTGTGGGGCGGGGGTGATCTCGGCCAATGGTTACGGGCTGGAGCTGCTCTTTCTCAAGCTGGTGCTTTTGTTCCTGCTGATCCTCTGGCTAGCCCTCAATCGCTACGATCTCTCGGCAAAAAATTACCCGATTTTTCGCCCAAAGACATGGCTTTATCTTGGAATATCCCTTTTGCTTGGACTGGAGCTGTGGTGGGACATTGCGTACTTTACCCACATCGATCTGAGCCTGCCGGTGAGTTGCTGTTCGGCACTTTTCGGGCAGCTGGAGGGAGCCAATCCGCTCCCCTTCGGGCTGAGTCGTCCGATGCTGTTGGTGCTTTTTTATCTCCTCTATGTGCTGGCTATATTGGCGACATGGGCGCGGCAGCCGTGGATTGTGCTGCCAGTGCTGGGGCTGTTTGTAGCGGTGGCGTACTATGCGGTGGTCTACTTCTTCGGGACGTATGTTTATGCCCTGCCGACGCACAAATGTCCGTTCTGCATGTTCCAGCCGGAGTACTACTATGTCGGCTACGCCATTTGGGGGTCACTGTTTGCCGGGACGTACCTTGGAGCAGTGGCAGCGATCGAGCGGCTTTGGCTCGGAAAAGAGGATCGCTCCTGGGAGCGATGGTCGCTCGGATTGCTTAGCTTTTTTGTGGTATTATGCTCGGCATATGTGGCGGTGTATTGGGGGCAGCATGGGGTGTTGCTGGAGGCGGTGTGAGTGAAGAATGAGGAATGAGGAGTGAGGAATTTTGGTATGCGTTGCTTTGCAACGCTTTTAGTGAAAGGAGTAGGGACTTTAGTCCCGTTTAGTGGGACTAAAGTCCCAGCCCCTTTTGGTATGTCATTTTACGAAAAAGGTTTATTCTTATGAAAAAATTTCTTCCTCTCGTGAGCATTGCTTTGCTGATCGCCGTGATCGCCATCGTCTTTGTCTCCATGGCCAAAAAGGATGCACCGGTGACGATTGCCAAAGGGAACGTGGCATTTAAGCCGCTGCCAATCAAACTAAACAAGACCAATGATACCCAGTGTGCCATGCTCATCAAGAGCAACCGAAATGCGGCAGAGGCGATTGCTCCGGATGGGCGGACGTGGTTTTTCGACGATCCGGGGTGCATGATGACGTGGCTCAAGAGCCGGGAATGGGAGGACAAGGCTGTCCTTTGGGTACATACACTCGATACCAAACGGTGGATCGATGCTCGTAAGGCATGGTACGGGGTGAAGGATGTCACCGAGATGCATTATGGTTTCGGAGCGCGGGAGAAAAAGTGCGAGGGGTGTATTGACTTTAAGCAAATGCGCCTGCGGATGCTCCGGGGGGAAAACCTCACCAACCCAAAAATCCGCAAAAAACTGCTCGGGGTATAGATGGACAATATCAGCATTGCCTCGATCATCACCGTTGCCTTCCTCGGATCGTTCGGGCATTGTCTTGGGATGTGCGGGGGGATTGTGATCGCCTATAGCAGCACCAAGGTTGACCCCAAATGGCACAAACTTTTCCAGGGATTGACCCATCTGATGTATTCGCTCGGACGCATCACGACCTATATGGTAATAGGAGCAGTCTTTGGAGCGATTGGCGGTGTGGCGGGCTTCAGTGGGACGGCGATTGCGACGTTGACGATCGTGGCAGGGGTTTTCATGATCTTGGCGGGTCTCTCCATTTCGGGCAAAGTGCAGTTTTTGACTCTACTGGAACATTCATTTTCGCGCAGCAAATGGTACCAGCAGGTCTTTCGCGCGATCCTCGACTCCCGTTCTCTCTACAGCTTCTACACGCTGGGACTCCTCAACGGCCTGCTGCCGTGTGGTTTGGTTTACTTTTTTGCGGTGACGGCGGCGAGCACGGGGAGTGCTTTCTGGGGAGCGATGGTGATGCTGATTTTCGGGCTCAGCACGGTCCCTTCCCTGATGGGGTTGGGATTTTTTACCTCTATTTTCACCCACACGACGATGCGAAAAACGATGATGAACCTCGCGGCGATTGTCGTGGTACTTTTCGGGCTCTACACAATCTACCGGGGGTACGATTTCGTTCGCCATCCAGACAAATCGCTGCTCAACTGTTGTGAATCCGAGGTTTCTCACGACCAAAATGGAACACAATTGCCCGAATTCAAGCCTTTCATTGAGGCTCAACGCCCTCGTTAAACTTTCTTCGGGTATAATGCTTAGCATATTTTAACCTTACAGGAGTACAGAATGGCCCTTTTCGATGAAGTGAAAGAAGTAGTAGTAGAGCAGCTCAACGTGAGTCCCGACGAAGTCAAAGAAGATTCAAAATTTGCGGATGACCTCGGAGCAGACAGCCTCGACGTTGTCGAGCTTGTCATGTCTCTCGAAGAGAAATTTGACATCGAGATCCCCGATGAAGAAGCTGAGAACATCTCTACGGTGGCTGATGCCATCAAATTCATCGAAAACGCAAAAGCGTAATCGTACCGCTTCCGGGCGGTCATAACGATGCAGAACCCAAGCGTTTGTTGAACGCTTGTGTTTCGTATTTTCTATATAACAGAGGAGCAGATGTGAGACGTGTGGTGGTAACCGGAATCGGAATGATCAACAGTGTAGGGCATGATGCAGCGAGTGCATTTGATGCGATTGTGGCCGGTGAGTGCGGGATCGATCGTATCACGTTGTTTGATCCTGAGACATTTTCGGCGCAGATTGCCGGTGAAGTCAAAGATTTCGATCCCAAAACTGTCATGGATCCCAAAGAGGTCAAAAAAGCCGACCGTTTTATTCAGCTAGGTCTTAAAGCTGCTGCTGAAGCAATGGAAGATGCTAGAATCGGTACGGATGTTGATCGGGAGCGCTTTGGTGTGAGTTGCGCTTCGGGGATCGGGGGCTTGCCCATCATCGAGCGCAACTCCAACATCCTCAACGACCGAGGTCCTCGCCGGATTTCCCCATTTTTTATCCCTTCAGCACTGGTCAACATGCTTGGCGGGTTTGTCTCCATCGCCCATGACCTTAAAGGTCCCAATCTCTCCTCTGCTACGGCGTGCGCAGCTGGAACCCATGCCATAAGTGAAGCGGGCAAGACGATTATGCTTGGCGGTGCCGACCGAGTACTTGTCGTCGGAGCTGAGGCGGCTGTCACTGGTGTGGGTGTAGGCGGATTTGCTGCGATGAAAGCCCTCTCAACCCGCAATGATGACCCCAAGACCGCCTCACGCCCTTTTGATGCGGATCGGGATGGGTTTGTCATGGGGGAAGGTGCCGGAGCTCTTGTACTCGAAGAGTATGAAGCTGCCAAAGCTCGTGGTGCAAAAATCTACGGTGAGTTGGTTGGTTTTGGTGAAAGTGGTGATGCCAACCACATTACAACTCCAACTATGGACGGTCCCCTGCGTGCGATGAAAGCCGCCTATACTATGGCTGGAGAGCCTAAGATCGACTACATTAACGCGCACGGTACCTCTACCCCCGTGAATGACAAGAATGAGACCGCTGCCATCAAAGAACTCCTTGGAGGCAAAGAAAATTGCCCGCCAGTGAGCTCGACCAAAGGACAGATCGGCCACTGCCTCGGTGCCGCTGGTGCGATCGAAGCGGTCATCGCCCTCAAAGCGATGGATGAAGGGATCATTCCCCCTACGATCAACTATACGACGCCGGATGAAAACTGCGATTTGGATTACGTTACCGAAGGGGCACGTAAAGCCGATCTGAATGTCGTCATGAGCAACTCGTTTGGCTTCGGCGGTACCAACGGCGTTGTGATCTTCAAGAAAGTCGACTAAGGCATCCCGATGGCCAATTATCTCGACTTCGAAAAGCCCATCGAAGCGATCCAGGACGATATCGAATCAGCCAAAGCCCGTGGCGACGTCGACGCGGTCGAGATCCTCGAAAAGGATCTTGCCAAAGAGGTCAAAAAAGTTTTTGGCTCCCTCAGCGACTACCAGAAACTCCAACTCGCCCGTCATCCTGATCGTCCCTATGCGCTCGATTACATGCGTCTACTGATGGAGGATGCACAGGAGATCCACGGTGACCGCCATTTCAAGGACGACCTTCCTATCATCGTCTATCTCGGCTGGATCGGTGGAGAGCGGGTGATGTTGATCGGAGAGCAAAAAGGACGCGGAACCAAGCACAAACTTCGTCGCAACTTCGGCATGCCCAACCCCGAAGGATACCGCAAAGCCCTGCGTGCCGTGAAGCTAGCTGAGAAGTTTGATATCCCGGTGTTGATGCTTATTGACACCCCGGGTGCGTATCCAGGTCTCGGCGCTGAGGAGAGAGGGCAGAGTGAAGCAATCGCCCGTAATCTCATGGAGTTTTCGGGAGCCAAAGTCCCCATGATCTCGGTCGTCATCGGTGAGGGGGGTTCCGGTGGGGCTCTCGCCATCGGCGTGGCGGATCGTCTGGCGATGATGCGCTATTCGGTCTTTTCGGTCATCTCCCCCGAGGGGTGCAGTGCCATCCTCTGGAACGACCCAGCCAAAGTGGAGCAAGCCACTAAAGCCCTCAAGATCACCCCAGATGCCCTGATGGAACACAAGCTTATCGACGCGATCATCGACGAACCCCTTATCGGCGCTCACCGTGACAAAAAAGTTGCCGCTGATGCGCTCAAAGAGTATTTTCTTACCAGCCTCAAAGAGCTCAGAGAATTGAGCAAAGAAGAGCTGATTGAGAAGCGATACGAGAAGTTGACGGCGCCGGGGGCGTTTAGAGAGGGGTAGAAGGTAGCGGGTAGAAGGTAGAATTTTGTAGGGTTGGCTTTAGCCGACCATCTCTTGCATAGATGGTTCTCCTTGTTCCCCATCTTCCGATGAGGAACGCGCCCTGACCATAGGAAGGAAGTGCCCTTGGGGTGCTACGTAATCGTAGAAGGGCGATGTGTGTTCCATATCAGGAGATATGGAACAAGTAAACACAAAATACGTAACGCGTAGCACGTAACACTTAACACGACCAAAAGGTTTCCCATGCTCCACACCCTCATCACATGGATAGTCACGACGGTTGAGGGGTGGGGGTATGCTGGGATTGTGGCGGCGATGTTTCTCGAGAGCAGCTTCTTTCCGTTTCCGAGTGAAGTGGTGATGATCCCGGCAGGGTACCTTGCTTTTCAAGGGAAGATGAAT
>JALVWV010000261.1 GCA_027023145.1 Campylobacteraceae bacterium
ACCTACTTGTGATTTTGCTTTCCCGCATCTTTGCGGGAGACTCCTCCGTCACTTACTACTCGTAAGCTCCTACGTCGCAACCCACAAATCTACAGAAAATCAAGAGAAAATTTTTACTTTCTGAATTTTCAAAAATTTCTCTTCACCAAATCCATTCGACCAAATCTGAAGCAAACTGATGCGAAATAACCTACTTGTGATTTTGCTTTCCCGCATCTTTGCGGGAGACTCCTCCGTCACTTACTACTCGTAAGCTCCTACGTTGCAACCCACAAATCTACAGAAAATCAAGAGAAAATTTTTACTTTCTGAATTTTCAAAAATTTCTCTTCACCAAATCCATTCGACCCAATCTGAAGCAAACTGATGCGAAATCAAAACCCCCTGTTATTGAAACTCTTATCTATACCCCAAGTCCAATTGGAGTAAAATATGCACTACAAAGCCAAATAAGGACTGTGGACTCATGAAAATCAAAAGCCTCTACGTCTCTTCGCATACGGCGGCTTCCGGTAAGCTTGTGGTGACGATGGGGATGATGGAGTTCCTCAAAGCCCGGATGGGGCGGGTGGCGTTTTTCAAACCGTTTGTGACCGATGGGGCGCAGGACAACGATATCTCCTTCTTCCTCGAGCGGTATGGGCTGGATATGGTGCGTACCGATATGGTGGGCTTGACGGTACAGCAGATCGAGCGGTATGTAGCTGAGGGTCGAATGGATCGAGCAATTGAGCTTTTGATGGAGCGGATCAAAGCGTTGGAAGCGGCGTACGATTTTGTCCTCATAGAGGGGCTACAACCGGATGCTTTCCCTGACACGATCGACTCAGATCTCAACCTTGATCTAGCACGCAACAGTGGTGCTGCGTTTGTCAATGTCCTCAAAGGATGTGGACAGGATGCCGATGCAATTCTCGATGCGATTCGGATCGATCATGAGCGGATCAGGGCATCGGGCTGTACCCATTTTGCGACGTTTGCCAACCGGTTAGATTCATCTGTTGCCCTGACGTTACGCACGGAGCTGGTTGCATCGGATTTTCCCATGCCGGTCTATTTTCTCGAGGAGATCCCGGAACTGGACATGCCGACGGTAGGCGAAGTGGCGGAAGCACTGGGGTGTGAACGGATCCGGGGAGAAGCCGAAGCGATGCGCCGGGTCGTGCGCGGCACACGGATCGCGGCGATGCAGCTTGAGCACTTCCTCGAGTATCTTGAAGAGGGAGACCTCATCCTTGTGCCGGGGGATCGTCCGGAGATCACTCTGGGCGCTGTCATGGCAGCCGATTCTCCACACTATCCGACTGTCTCCGGGATAGTACTGACCGGCGGGCGGAAACTGCCTGCATCGATCATGACCATACTCGAGGAAGCAGATCAGTATGCTATCCCTCTCCTTGCTCATGGGGAAGATACGTACCACACGGCACTGAAAGTGGAGCATGTCGCGGCGACTATCCGACCGGAAAGTGAGCGTAAGATTGCACTGGCGATGGGGCTCTTCAATGCGGCTGTGAATTACGACCATCTCCAACGTCAGATTGCACAAGCCGATTCATCGGTGATGACCCCCATGATGTTTGAGTATTCCCTTTTCCAGAAAGCGCAGAAACAGATGCAGCGGATCGTTCTCCCTGAAGCGACCGATGAACGGGTGCTGCGTGCCGTCGAAGTGCTGTTGCGCCGCAAGGCGGTGGCCATCATACTGTTGGGGCAGGAAGAAGTCATCCGGCGTATTGCCGGTGCCCAGGGGCTCGACATCGGTGGGGCGACGATCGTCGATCCGGAGCGTTCGGAGTTGACCCCTGAGTTTGCCGAAACCTTCTATACGTTGCGCAAATCCAAAGGGATCACCCGGGATGCCGCGTACGATATGGTGCGCTCTCCGTCGCATTTCGGGACGATGATGGTGCACCTGGGGTACGCCGACGGGATGGTCTCGGGGGCAATCCATACGACGCAGGAGACGATCCGTCCGGCGCTTCAGATCATCAAAACTCGCCCCGGCACTCCCATCGTCTCGAGTCTCTTTTTCATGAGCATGGCGCAGCAGGTGCTGATCTATGCTGACTGTGCGATCAATCAGGATCCTGATCCCGAGGCGTTGGCGACCATAGCGATCACGACGGCGGAGACGGCGATGCAGTTTGGCTTCGAGCCCCGGGTGGCGATGCTCTCCTACTCGACGGGGAGCTCGGGCAAAGGTGCTGATGTGGACAAAGTGATTCGCGCCACGCAAATCGCGCAGGAGAGGCGTCCCGATCTGCTGATCGAAGGTCCCATGCAGTACGATGCGGCGATCGATCCCGATGTCGCCCGTACCAAGCTACCCGACTCGGAGGTGGCCGGGCGGGCGACGGTCTTCATCTTCCCCGATCTCAACACCGGCAATAATACCTACAAGGCTGTCCAGCGCTCCACCGGAGCTCTCGCGGTCGGCCCCATCCTCCAGGGGCTCAACAAGCCGATCAACGATCTCAGCCGGGGGTGTACCGCTTCGGACATCGTCAGCACGGTGCTGATCACCGCTATTCAAGCCTCTGGAGGTGATACATGACGCTGCTGGTGCTCAATGCCGGGAGCTCATCTCTCAAATACAAGCTGTTTGACTTGGAGACGCTTGAGGTGCAAGTCGCCGGGATCGTTGAGGAGATCGTGGAAGGGGGCTATCCGGATGCGATTGCGCAGATGGAGGCGGTACTGCGTGAACATGGCGTGGCATCTCTCTCGGAAGTGGCGGCGATCGGGCACCGGGTGGTGCACGGCGGCGAGCGGTTTGTTGCGAGTACGGTGATCGATGCAGAGGTGGAAGCGGCGATCGAGGCGCTGATCCCGCTGGCACCCCTCCACAACCCGGCCAACCTCGAGGGGATCCGCACCGCACGTCGACGGGCACCCGAAGTCGTACAGGTGGCGGTGTTTGATACGGCGTTTCATCAGAGCCTTCCCGAAGCAGCGTACCGCTATGCATTGCCCAAAGCGCTGTATACAGAGATGGGTATCCGGCGGTACGGTTTTCATGGCACATCGCACGCGTATGTGGCGCGGCAGGCGGCAGAACGCCTCGGACAACTGCCCTCTGAAACCAATCTCATCACTCTGCATCTGGGCAACGGAGCGAGCGCCTGTGCGATCCGTGACGGCCGGAGTGTCGAGACCTCCATGGGGATGACCCCGCTCGAGGGGTTGGTGATGGGGACGCGTCCGGGAGATGTCGATCCGGGGGTGCTCCTCTATCTGGCACGGGAGCAGGGGTATACTTTCGACCGGATTGACCGCCTTCTCAACCGCGAGAGCGGCCTCGAGGGTCTCTGCGGTGACCACGACTTGCGGCGGATCCATGCTCGGATTGCTGATGGGGACACCGAGGCGGCGCTGGCGCTGGAGATATTTGTCCACCGGGTGCGCAAATACATTGGTGCCTATGTCGCAGTGCTGGGGCGGGTCGATGCGCTGGTCTTTACCGGCGGGATCGGAGAAAACGACGCGATCGTACGTGAGATGATCCTTGAAGATTTGCCCTTTGACTTCCCGGTATTGGTGATCCCAACTGATGAAGAGCTTGAGATTGCTATGGAAACAAGAAATAAGTTATAATGGCGTTTTCTGAACAAAAGGAATAAAATGTTTCTCAAAAAACTCCTCGACCGCCTGGTCCTCCTGATCCAGCTCATCCTCGTGGTGATTTTCATCGTCTTCGAAGAGGTGATCTGGGAAGGGATCGCGCAGCCGATTTACCGCTATATTCATGAGCTGCATATCCTTCAGGCACTCGAAGCCAAACTCAAGCAACTCAACCGCTACGTCCTGTTGGTACTTTTTCTGATCCTCTTTGTCGGTGTCGAAGGTGCCGGGCTGCTGGCCGGGGTGATGCTGGTGCGGGGGATGGTGGTTACCGCGACACTGCTCTACGGCGCCAAGATCCCCATTGCGGCATTTGTATTCTGGATGTTTCATGCTACCGAGAGTACGCTGCTCTCTTTTGACTGGTTCCGCTGGGCGTATGAGAAAGTTCTGGCGTTTTTCGACTGGATCAAAGAGCGGGAGATTTACCGCGAGGCTCGGGCGATGTTCCGGGAGGTCAAGGGATCTTTTCGTGTGTTCAAAGAAAAATATTTCAGCGGAGAGAATACCCTTGCCAAGCGGTTCAAACGGCTCTACCGAGTGGTGAAGAGAGCGTTTGAAGGTGGAGAAGAGTCGTGACCGAAATTTGTATTCCCATGTTGCAAGACCCCAATTTTCTTGTGTTTTTTCACAGTTTCGGAACGTGGGATAAAGCCAGAGCTACGTAACGAAGAGAAGATAAAGTGTATATGAATATATAAAAAATAGTGTGATTTTTATATATCCATATACAAAACAGGTTCAATACCCCCGATTCTTCATCGCCTGCTGCGCCTCCCTCTCCTGAGTGCGGCGTTTGAGGGTTTCGCGTTTGTCGTGGAGTTTCTTGCCCTTGGCGAGTGCGATGGTGACTTTGGCGTAGTTGCGTTCGTTGAAGTAGAGTTTGAGGGGGACGATAGTCAGTCCGTCTTTGTGGACTTTGGCGTAGAGTTTGTCGACCTGTTTTTTGTGCAGGAGGAGTTTGCGCGGGGCGCGTTCTTCGCGGGCGAAGTGGGCGTTGGTGGTGTCGAGCCGTCCGATATGGGCGTTCATGAGGTGGAGCTCACCTTTGATGAAGCGGCAGAAGGCGTCGTTGAGGTTGGCGCGTTTGGCACGGAGCCCTTTGACTTCGGCGCCCTGCAGTACGATCCCGGCTTCGAGGGTTTCGAGGATCTCATAGTCATGGCGGGCTTTTTTGTTTTGGGCGATGAGTTGGATGGCCACGGCGAAACCTTTTTTTGGTAGAATTATAGCAGAAAAGGAGTACAAATGAAACGGATCGTAGGGATGACGCTGGCGATGGGTTTGATCCTGAGTGCCGGAGGACTAAAGACGCAGAAGAGCCGCTGCAATCGAGGCGATGTAGCGAGCTGTGTGGATGTGGGGACGTATTACGCTTCGCGGGATCGGGGGGCTCAGGCGGCACCCTATCTCAGTCGTGCCTGTTCACGGGGTGCAGCCGACGCGTGTGATGACTTGGCCTTCATCTACGCCAATGCCAAAGGGGTGCGCCAGAGCTACACCAAAGCGATGCGCTACTGGTCGCGCGGCTGCCGGCTGGGGAGCCGCTCGGCCTGCGCCAACTACGATCTGGCCAAAGCCCGGGTACGGCGGCTGCGGAAGCGACGGTAGATCGTCAGGGGCGCTTATCGGACTTCAATTTCTGATTTTGTGTTATAATAACCCAAGTACACAAGGAGTATCCCATGCAAACGCTTTCTGTTCGTATTGAAAATGACTTTATGGGTGAATTCATGAGCTATATAGAAAAGTTCAAAGATAAAATCCATCTGCAACGTGATGAAAATCTTGAATACGATTCCTATTTTTATGAAAGAAAAGAGCGTCTGGATCGGATCGACGACGGGGTGAAAAAAGGCGATACCGTATTGCTGAGTATTGACGAGTTTGAACAAAGATCTCAAGCGCTTGAGACAAAGTTGGCTGCGCAATATGGAGATTGAGCTTACCGAAAATTTCTGGGCAAGTTTCGAAAAAATTTACACTTACATCGCCAAGGACAAGCTCTCCGCCGCCCAGAATTTCAGGCGAAGGCTTCTCGAACAGATCAAAACTATTCCGGATTTTCCTTACCAATATCGTCAATCACGCTACTACGACAATCATAACTACCGGGATATGATTTTCCGAAAGTATACGATTGTCTATACGATCGATACTCCAGCCGACCGCATCATCGTGTTGGATATTTTCAATCGGAATCAGCCGCTCTGAGATGATAAGAGTGCAAAGTACCTGCGAGGAGTTTCCCATGCGCAATAAGCCGACATTCAAAACCCTAGCTCTTATCTCTCTGGCTTTGATGACACTGATCGGTTGCGACAGCAAGAGTGCCGGGACACCTCCCGCACATGACCAGCCACCCGCCGACCCCCTCCCGGCGGTCATCCACGGTCACCGTCTCCCGCCGGAGCCTGATCCGAAGGTCAACAATGCTACGTTGCTCGGGGTGGATGTGAACCACAACGGGGTGCGGGATGATGTGGAGCGGTGGATTTATGCGACCTACAAGGATAAGCATCCGATCTATATCGATATTGCGATGCAGGCTGGGAGGGCTTATAAGCTTGTGTTGGAGCATCCGGAGAGGGCGAAAGAGATACGTGAAAGAGTTAATGCTCCTTATTTTTGTGGATCTTATTATATGGATTATGTAAAATTTTTTCATAAACCTGTTTTAGTTCATAAGAGGATAGATGTTCCTGTAAAAAGTAAATATTTCAATACGAAAGCACGAAAAGATATTTATTGGCAGTATGATAGGTTGCTAAGTGGAGGCAGTTATCCTCTTC
Organism: Campylobacteraceae bacterium; assembly: GCA_027023145.1. GTDB lineage: Bacteria > Campylobacterota > Campylobacteria > Campylobacterales > Sulfurovaceae > S017-3. Next base: position 6,417 of record JALVWV010000261.1, read on the forward strand.
CAAAAATTAGAGAAATGAAAAAGCAATGCGATTTTGACACCAGTAAATACGACAAGGACTGAGATGAAAATATTTTGAAGAGGTTGATATTATTGTGGTATAATGATTTGAATGATTGATGAAATTGAAAGAGGACTCGACCATGCAAGTAGCTTTGAATCTTGGAACAATTGATATCAATGACCAGGAGGTCGCTCAGTTTATTCAAAACAAGAATGTCGATGAGATCAAAGCACTTTTTGTAAACTTTTTAAAAAAACAAACGACTACACATCCACATCGCACAGGCGATAGTTTAGATAATCGACTTAAAAATCTAAAAGTGATTCATCCTGAAAAAAGCAGACGAGTCAGAGAGGCACTGGGCTCACTCAATCAAAAGTTGGAACCATTAAAGCACATCAATATTGACGCAGAAAAAGATCGATACATCAAAGAGAAATTCTCACTATGAGTCTCAGGATATACATTGATACCAATATCTATCTAAATGCCATACTCAACCGGGATGAAGGGGTTTCAAAAGAGATTTTCAGTTTCCTAGCAGGTGTGGATGTCGAACTGTATCTCAATGATATATCTATCATCAATATCCACTACATCATCCAGAAATCATTTGACAAAGCAGATGTAATAGAGGAGTTGAAAACCATACAAAAAGAAAACAGTCTTGTTTCGGTTGATGAAGAGATCATCGAGAACTCTTTGGATAGTGAGTTTAAAGATTTTGAAGATGCTGTTCAATATTTTTGTGCAAAAAAGATAGATGCCGAATTGATCATCACTGACAATGTCAGAGATTTTATACTTTCTGATATTCGTGTTATCTCCGCCAAAGATTTTTACAGAGAGTATATTGCTGTATGACAAAACTATTCTACTCCATTCTCTTTTTTGCGCTTCTTGCCCCTTGTGCCAAATCCGCCGACCCCCTCCCGGCGGTCATCCACGGTCACCGCCTCCCGCCGGAGCCGGATCCGAAGGTCAACAATGCTACGTTGCTCGGGGTGGATGTGAATCATAACGGGGTGCGGGATGATGTGGAGCGGTGGATTTGCGACCTACAAGGATAAGCATCCGATTTATATTGATATTGCGATGCAGGCTGGGAGGGCCTATAAACTTGTTTTGGAGCATCCGGAGAGGGCGAAAGAGATACGCATGAGAGTAAACGCTCCTTTGTTCTGTGCATCGTATTATGAATTCGAAGCACAATTTTTCAATGATCCAATTTTGGTTCATGAGCGCATAGATACACCTGTTAAGAGCAAATATTTCAACACAAAAGCACGGAAAGATGTTTACTGGAAGTATGATGGACTGTTGAGCGGGGATAGCTATCCTTTGCCAGAAGATAACGAAATGAAAGCACTCTGCGACTTCAACACAAGCAAATACGACAAGAAATAAAGGTACGAATGGGGCGCGATGACCTCATCCCATACCGCTTACCCCTTCACTCGAAAAAACGTACTCCCGCTTCCGCTGAAAAACCATCCGTCACGGTTGTATTTTTCCAGCTCGGGGCAGATCATCATGGCCGGGGGGAAGAGGTCGTTGAGGGCGGCGGGGTCGGGGACGATGCG